>JBIHZP010000265.1:0-2847 GCA_044231315.1 Daejeonella sp.
GCATTTTTACATCGTACAGTTACACTAATTATTTCATTGTCAAGCGGACGGCCAGTTCTGATGTCCATTAAGTGAGATAATTTCTTTGATCCACTCTGAATATATCTTCTATAGTTTCCTGAGCTTGTTATTGCCCCACCTTTTAATTCTAGTACTCTTTGGATAATAGATGTATCATTGCTATTCTCAACAGGCTGCTCAATTCCAATACGCATCGCTTTCTTATTGGGTTGTTTAAACCCGCGAACTCTAATTTCTCCGCCTAATTCGATGAGGTAATTTTTCACTCCTCTTTTTTCCAAATGTGCTGCTATTTGATCCACACTATAACCCTGAGCAATACCGTTCACATCAATTTTTAAGCAAGCTTGTGCTTTGAGGAGCATTTTGCCTTTTATTTGAATTTTATCAGAGCCGGAACAGTTGAGTGCATGAGTAATTTCTAAATCATTGGGCTGTTTATTATGTTTCATCGGACCAAATCCCCAAGCGTTCACTAAGGGTAGGATGCTGATATCAAATACTCCTTCACTTTCTTTCCAAATTTTCATGGAACGCTTAACAACCTTCAATAAATGGTCGTCCATAAGTAGGCCTTTTTCTGAATTGTTGAATTTATTGATAAGAGAATAGGGCTTGTAAATGGAAAGAGAACTGTCTAATTCACCAAATAATTGGTGGATAGATTTGCTGCTAACCAGTTGTTTTTTTGAATAATATGTAATTTGATAACTCGTGCCTTGAGCAAAGCCTTCCATATTAAAGGTTTTCCATTCTGTTCCTGTTTTTTTTGGTGTAGCACAAGAGCTGAATATGAATATTATGAATATTGTGGCGAGAATTTTATTCATGATTTTATATGAAATTCTTGAATTTGAAAATGTGTTTGATAGCTTCCACCATCTTATTTTCTAAAATAAACACTAAATAAGCAATCAATAAAATCACATAGCGAATATAGGAATTGTAAATTTTGTATTTTTAACCCTAAAATCATTCATTTATGGGTTTCAAAAGAATATTTTCCACATTTTTATTTTTTATTATTGTTCAAATAGGTTTTAGCCAAGATTCTTTACGCGTAAAAAAAGAGGTAGATCAGGTATGGGATAATTATCAACTTTTTCACGAAGAGACGATTAAAAACCGCTTTATAAAACATGCTGATGTTGTTCAATTAATACAGAAACACATTAATTCAGGACTCTTTTTCAATGAGGAAATTGGTAAATCTGTAAGAGGAAGAAGTATTAATCATATTTCTTTTGGGAGAGGGACGACCAAGGTTTTATTGTGGTCGCAAATGCATGGAGATGAATCAACTGCTACCATGGCATTGTTTGATTTATTTAATTTTTTGTCGGGGAATGATGAATTTGATCCTTTAAGGAGGTTAATTCGAAATAATCTTGAACTGCATTTCGTGCCAATGTTGAATCCTGATGGTGCTCAAGAATGGAAGCGGAGGAATGATCTTGAAATTGATATCAACCGTGACGCACGTTTATTGGTAAGTCCTGAGGGGCGAGCCTTGATGAATATCGCTAAGCGAATCGAACCCCAAATTGCCTTTAACCTACACGACCAAAGCACACTTTATGCTGCTGGGCGTACTGATAAAACCGCTACACTCTCTTTTCTTGCTCCGGCTTATAACTATCCTAAAGATATGAATGAAAGTAGAAAAAGGGCTACCCAATTGATTTTAACCATGAATGATGCCTTACAAACGAAGGTGCCAGGGAATATTGCCAAATATGATGATGCTTTTGATCCACGCTGTTTTGGGGATACCTTTCAGGCTATGGGAATATCAACTATTTTGATTGAATCCGGAGGTTTTCGAGGCGATTTGGAAAAGCAGTTTATTCGTAAGCTCAATTTTTATGCTTTATTAACCGCTTTGGAGTCAATTGCACAAAAGTCCTATAATAGTCAGAGCCTCGCCAAATATGACGAAATACCAGAAAATAGCCGGTCTTTGTATGATTTGCTCATTCGGAATGTAAGTATTGTAAAGGAGGGGATGGCTTTTAGAACAAACCTTGGTATAAACCTCGCACAAATCAAAGGCCCGAATTTTGCAAGCATGACTTATAATGGCCGAGTGGAGGAAATTGGAGATATGGAACTTAGCTATGGCCATCAAGAAATTGAAGCTTCAAACTTGAGCCTTGAACCAGGAAAGGTTAAGCTTCTTTTAAAAACAGAATGGGATAGTTTAAGTCGCGATGCGGAATATGAACTTCTAAAAGAAGGGTATTTGTATGCAAAATGTACAGATGATCAATCACTTAATGACGTAGTTAGTGGAAGAATATTACATCTAACCAATCGGGATGAAAGTCCGGTGCAAGCAGCGGGAATAGGTCAGCAGGCTCAATTTATCCTTTTTCAGGATTCAAAACCTAGGTATGCTATTATCAAAGGCTTTGTAATTGATTTAACTAAAGAATTGCAAGAATTATCATTTCCGGAATAGCTCGGAGAATTTTAAAATCTAATTTAGTGGATAAAATTCTCTAACTCTTTTTTCTTCCTGCAAAGCTTCATCGGTTTTGCCTAATTTGTATAATATTTCAACTCTGTATTTATGACATTCTCCTGCCACATAAGAATCTGGAAATGATTTCGCAGATTGGGAGAATAGATCAAATGCCTTTTGAAGAGTCTCTTTGTTCTTGCTTTTCATTAATTCTTTTGCTTCGGTATAATCTTGATACCAGCGTTTTGCAATGGGACTCATGCGCTCTGCTTCTTGGAGTGAAGCAAACTGTGGGGGGAAGTCGGATGCGATTTTAGGCCTAATAGGTGGTATGTTTCCTTTGAAAAATTCCTCTATTGCTA
>JBIHZP010000266.1:0-2843 GCA_044231315.1 Daejeonella sp.
AGGTCGGTATGCGCCAATAAATTGGCCACCATGAATGCTCCATAAGAATGGCCTCCAATTGCAATTTTATTTCTATCGGCCACCCCAATTTTGACTAAATGGTTGATGGCGGCCTCGGCATTATATCTAATTTGCTCAATGAAGGTATCGTTAGGCTCCTTGATGCTCTCGCCAATAATTGGCATATCGGCATTATCGAGTATGGCATAACCACGATTTACCCAATATATTGGTGAACCCGGGCTCAAGGTGCTAAAATTGTACGGAGAGCCCTTTACTTGTCCGGCAGCTTCTACAGTTTTAAATTCACGTGGATAGGCCCACATGAGCACTGGAAGTGGTGGGTCGCCAATCTTAAAGTCTGCGGGTAAGTAAAGTGTTGCCCCTAAATTGATACCGTCTAGGCGTGTATAGGAAATTTGCTTTTTTTGAACACCATTTAATCCGGGATATGGGTTTGAGAAATTTGTTATTTGCCTATCACTTAAATCCGATAAGTTTATTCTGAAGTAATTTTTTACCGTGTCTGCTGCTTCTCTACTATTAATAATAAATTCGGTATTGTTATAGTAAATTGGGCGTTCATAATAAGGTGCTGCTGATCTGAAAATGGTATCACGAACTTTCGTTTTAATATTAAATTTTAGGATGAAGGGTCGATCGCCATCTGGGGATGCACCATCGCTAATGCTAAAAATCGCAACATTGTCTGGGTCGCTTAGCCGTTTAAGAGCATTAAATTCGGTTAACAAAACGTTTCTGTTGTATTCATTTTTCCTAGTCAGTAATTGCCCTGGATCTTGATACCCATCTTCAAAATAGCGATCGAATAGGTTAATTCTAAAATTTTCATCGCCAGGCTTAATAAATACCCGTCTTTCAGCCCTTGTTTTCCACCAGCGTTCGGTAATAATTGCCAGCTTGTCGTCACTCCATAAAATTGAATGAAAACGGAAATAACAGTCTGCTAGTTTTAATGGATTTTGGTTAAATGGGGCAGCTTGTGTATAAATGATGTCGCGAATGCTAGCTTGTTGTGCTGGATTTCCATTGTCGATGGCTTCCACCCAGCAAAGAGTTGCCCCTTTATCGGCTCGCCAAGAATATTCTCTTGGTCCTTTTGGCACAGCATCAAATCCTGAAGGAATATTTTCTGCTAAGGGTGCTTCAAATAATTTCTTTACTAATTTCTCTTTTTTGTCGTACAATACAGAAGTAAAAGGGAATAGAGCTATTGGTACCGTATAGGAATATGGGCGGTTGATATTAGCCAGAAGTAGATAGTTTCCATCTGGCGAGTACTCCATGGATCGGACAATCTGTGCTTGAAGGAAATTGCTGCTTTCTCCATCTAAATTGATTATTTTTAGTTGTGAGGTAAAAAGATGTTCAAATATTCTCTCATCAAACGGATCTTTCAAAAGATCTTGATAGGTTGGTGAGGGTGTCGATTGTTTTGTATTTTCTTGAATATGTGGCCCCGAAGCTACTCTTTCTCTCTTAGCTAGATTCCTCAATTCACTGATAACAAATTGCGCTAGAATTGCTTTTCCGTCTGGCCTCCAGATAAAACTCTTACCATAGCATCGGTTGATATGCTCCTTGCCTAAGCGTTTTGCTTCTTGTGTTTTTAAATCGGCTAGCCACAACTCAATTCCGGCTTCAGTGGTATGAGTAAAGGCGACTTTACTTTCATCCGGCGACCATGTTAAATCGGAAAGTTGGAGTCTATCGGGCAAACCGCTAAAGGCATATTCTGCAGCATTGCTGGTTGATTTCAATTTAATTCCAGTATGAAATAATTCTCTACTTGGCCCATTAGTTATCGGATTGATGCGCAATCCGGCGAGCCCATATTCAAATGAGGAAAGTTCATTGATTGTTGGGAGTCCGGGGGAGTTCAATAAAAGCATCCATTGGCCGTCAGAACTGAGTTTTATGTCCTGACCATTAGGAGCTTCTAATAAATTGATTAATGACTGTGGAGGCTTTTGATAGGAATTATTTTCTTGAGCTAGCGTTGGCGTAATGCAGATTAAACTAGAGAGCAGGAATCCAATAAATTGTTTAAACATGCTATTTTAGAGATATGTTATTCAGAATTAAAAATCGAGCTTCTATAAATCAGGGTGCTAATTTTTAATTAGCACCCTAAAGCTTTTATTTAAATTAGGTTCTTAATGAATTTAATTTGCATTTAACGCATTAAAATAAATGAATTATTTCACGGATCTAAAATCCTGATCAACCTTAATTGTTAGTAGTGATTCATAAATTAGACGGATCACATTGTCAACATCTTCTTTATGGATCATTTCAACAGTGGTGTGCATGTAGCGTAAGGGAAGGGATATTAATGCAGAAACCACTCCATCATTAGAATAGGCAAAGGCATCGGTATCAGTTCCTGTCGATCTTGAAGAAGCCTGACGCTGGAAAGGAATGTTATTTTCCTCCGCAGCTTTAATCAGTAATTTATTCAGATTGGTTTGCACTGCAGGAGCATAAGAAACCACCGGACCTTTACCGCAGGCTAAATCACCTTGAGTGATTTTACTAATCATTGGTGTTTGGGTATCATGTGTCACATCCGTTACTATTGCAATATTTGGTTTAATTCGATGCGCAATCATCTCAGCACCTCGAAGTCCGATTTCTTCCTGTACTGAGTTTACAATGTATAATCCGAAGGGTAGTTTTTTCTTATTTTCCGAAAGTAAGCGCGCCACTTCAGCGATCATAAATCCGCCGGCACGGTTATCAAGTGCGCGACCCACATAATAGCGATCATTGAGAACCATAAATTCATCCTCATAGGTAATCACGCAGCCTACGTGAATACC
>JBIHZP010000267.1:0-2827 GCA_044231315.1 Daejeonella sp.
ATAGATTCGTTTTCAAGAACGATTGGCTCGTCGCTACCTGATTGAGCAGCTCCAAAAGGACCGGATTTGATAAGCGTGGAATCTACAAGAGGTAAAACAGCAGTTTTTGCCGTATCCTTTACAATAACTGGATTTTTATCTTTATTAACCCTTGCTATTGAATCCTGACTTTGTTTTGCTTTTTCCCTTTTAATATCTTCTTCAGAAGGTTGCATTAAAAAAGTTGTGCCCACTAAAATGATTAAAATCAAAAAGAGGCCCGTAAATGTATTTCTATCCATTCCGTATAATAATCTGTTTTGTTATAATGTCTTAATCTTTTTTGAATAAAGAATAGAAGCGGCGACAAAGTTAACAAAAAGTGGGTGAGGATTATCAACTGTTGATTTTAATTCGGGATGAAACTGACCAGCAACGAAAAAAGGATGATTTTTCAACTCAACAATTTCAACTAAATTGTTCTCAGGATTAATACCTGAAGCAATCATGCCAGCTTGTTCAAACTGCTCTAAGTACGTATTATTGAACTCATAACGATGACGATGACGTTCAGTTATTCTTGATTTACCGTAAATAGCTGCTGCTTTACTTCCTTTTTTAAGATCACAAGTATAAGACCCCAAACGCATGGTTCCTCCCTTATTTTTTATATTTTTTTGATTCTCCATCATGGCGATTACCGGATTCTTTGCATTTTCATCAATCTCACTGCTTTGAGCATCCTTAATTCCAATCACATTTCGTGCAAATTCTACCACAGCACATTGCATGCCTAAGCAAATTCCGAAAAAAGGAATCTCCTGCTCTCTAACATATTTTATAGCCTCGATTTTTCCTTCAATACCTCTGCTTCCAAAACCTGGTGCAACAAGTACGCCATCAAGGCCTTTCAGTTTATCAGCAACATTTTCAGCAGTGATGCTCTCCGACTGAATGCTTTTTATTCTGACTTTACATTCGTTTTTAGCACCTGCATGAATGAATGATTCGGTAATTGATTTGTAAGCGTCAGGCAGTTCTACATATTTTCCAACTAAGCCTATGGTAACTTCATGTAGTGGATTCTTTAAACGACCCAAAAAATCTTTCCATTTACCTAAATCAGGCTCATTTTTTTGAGGGAGTTTGAGTTTACTTAAAACAGTTTTGTCTAATTGCTCCTTGAGCATTAATAAGGGAACATCGTAAATGGTTGACGCATCAATTGATTCAATCACCGCATTAATGTTCACATTACAGAATAAAGCAATTTTTTTGCGTAATTCTTGCGGAATGTGATGTTCTGTACGGCAAACCAAAATGTCTGGCTGAATACCATACTCCAATAACATCTTTACAGAGTGTTGTGTAGGCTTTGTTTTTAATTCGCCAGCAGCAGCTAAGAAAGGTACAAGCGTTAAATGGATTACCAAAGAATTACCCGAACCTAATTCCCAACGTAGTTGACGTACAGCTTCAATAAAGGGTAAAGATTCAATATCTCCAACAGTCCCCCCCAATTCAGTAATTACGATATCAAATTCACCAGTCTCACCTAAAATTTTCATATTACGCTTTATTTCATCCGTAATATGGGGTACAACCTGAACAGTTTTTCCTAAATAAGCACCCTCACGTTCCTTATTGATTACATTTTGATAGATGCGACCAGTGGTAATATTGTTGGCTTGCGAAGTTGGTACATTCAGAAAGCGCTCATAATGACCAAGATCTAAATCTGTTTCCGCACCATCTTCAGTAACATAACATTCGCCATGTTCATAAGGATTTAAAGTTCCTGGATCAATATTAATATATGGATCGAATTTCTGAATGGTTACTCGGTACCCTCTAGATTGCAAAAGTTTTGCAAGTGAAGCGGAAATAATACCCTTTCCTAACGACGAAGTAACGCCGCCCGTAACAAAAATGTATTTAGTCATTGTATTTGTAGGATTTCTAAGAGTTTTTATTGAAAAATAGATAGAGGCTATTAAACACAATAAAAAACATCATCTGTACGGGATTCAAAACTAGGAAAAAAAACCAAAAATATTTTATTTGTTGAGAAATTAAATGGTGTTAATAAATCAGTCCGATTTTAATGTAGAAACACTAGGAATACCTAAATTATTATTTATTAAAATAAATTCAATTTTCAACATGCAAAGGCAACCTGAAAACTCTAAATTATCATTGTCCTTTGTTTTGACTACCTTTGAATATTATTTAAACATTATTTTATCAATTTGACTTTTAGCGATTTTAACTTTGATCCTCAATTACTTGAGGGTTTACAGAGCATGGGTTATGTTAAACCTACTCCAATACAAGCTCAGGCCATTCCATTAATACTTCAACATACTGATTTAATTGCCTGCGCTCAAACGGGTACCGGAAAAACGGCATCTTATTTATTGCCAGTTTTGCAGCATATCAGTATTTCTGATAAAAAACATACCCAAGCGTTGATTCTTGCACCAACTCGTGAACTTGCTCAGCAGATTGATCAGCAGGTTGAAGGATTGGCATACTTCGCTGGAATTAGTTCCATAGCTGTATACGGTGGTGGGGATGGTATCATTTATGAACAACAACGCCGTGCGATGATGGATGGGGTGGATATTGTGATTGCAACTCCCGGTCGACTCATTGCGCATTTGGCATCAGGAGTAATAAAATTAGATCATCTTAAATATTTGGTGCTTGATGAAGCCGACCGTATGCTCGACATGGGTTTTTATGAAGATATTCTAAGAATTATCAGTAATCTTCCCATTGATCGTCAAACATTGCTTTTCTCGGCAACTATGCCGCCAAAGATTAGAACCTTAGCCAATACCATTCT
>JBIHZP010000032.1:0-9450 GCA_044231315.1 Daejeonella sp.
TTTGTCCGTGGTCAATAAAGCCCTCCCTTAAGGATAGATGAACAGGTTTAAATTCAATACCAGCCTTGAGGTCTTCAAAAATGCTATATAAACGCTCAATTTGTTTGGTTGAATCAGTAAAGATTAGGTTTTCTGTCCCTAATTTCTCATTCTCCTTGAAGTTATGAATAAGGAGGTTAAAATCTTTGTTGAAAGAGGGTTGTGGCTTGGTATCGAAAATGATTGTTTCGTCTGGGGTATAAAAAAACTGCTTTCCAAATTCAATCAAATCAAAATCGTTGAGTTGATCAGCAAGCATTTTCTCGTCGGTGAAATTGAATTTGGGATCAATCCATTGTGGATTTTGCTTTTTATCTTCTGCACCCAATGCTTTCCAAAATTCAGTCGCTTTTTTAAAGCCGGCTTTTATTACATCCAACGTAAACTCCACATCCTTAAACCAGATCATACTATCTTGATCGATGTATTCAAGAAGAGAAATATTATGATCTGTTAAAAACTTAGACTGAACATTTGGGACAACAGTAATGCTTTTTACCTGATCTACAGAAAGCTGATCTTCTATCTCGAAGGTGCGGATGCTTTCGATAAAATCAGCAAAAAACTCAATTCTATAGGGTAAATCATTAGAAAAGGAGAATATATCTACTATTCCGCCGCGAACAGAAAACTGCCCAGGTTCATACACAAAATCAACCCGTTCAAAATCATATTCAATTAAAAACTCGTTGATAAACTCAATGTTTAACTTGTTTCCTACGGCAATTTCTAAGGTGTTTTTTTCTAAGGCTTGTCGGTCAATTACCTTTTCTGCTAAGGCCTCTGGGTAGGTAACTATTATTTTTCCAAATTCACTAGAATGATTTAATTCGTTTAATACCTCGGCACGTTGCAGCACATTAGCACTATCAACCTGAGTAAATTCGAAAGATTTTCTGAAAGAGGATGGAAAAAATAGGATTTCTTTTTCGAGTAGGTTTTCTAAATCACTTAGGAAGTACGCCGCTTCCTCACGTTCGGGAAGAACAAAAACCATGTGCCTATGCAATAAAAAGTACGTAGCTATGGCAATGATCGAATCACTTGATCCGACTAAACCCTTTAAATGAACCCGTTTTTTTCTACCTTTATTAAGGGCTTCTGCCAGAATGGCAATGCGGGGGTCCGATTTGTACTGAATTAAAATATCTCGAATGTTCACGCCCTAATTTTCGATTCAAATATACTATTTAAGAGCTAATTATTTCTCTGGCGAGTTTATCTTGAAGGAATAATTCCTGTTTTTTCCTCTTTAATTGTATTTTAGTTGAAAGTATAATAGATGTTAACATTATTTGAATAAACAGCTCTTATACTCCAATGAAAATCATGTTAAAAAAATTACCTTTTGAACTGATAGTTTGGTTGGGAGCTTTATTGTTCCTAGCATTTACCACGACCTCTGTTTCTTCTCACTCATCTTTATGTCCTCTCGACAATTTAGGCTTCAGCTGGTGTCCTGGATGCGGATTGGGCCGGTCAATCAGATATATACTTCATGGTGACCTTACACTTTCATTTTCTCAGCATTGGTTTGGGATTCCTGCTTTAATTATCTTGCTTTATAGGATTATACAATTATTAAATAATTTCCTTTTAAATTTAAACAAAACAGTTCAAACATGGAAAGAGACCCACTAGTTAATTTAAAGGGCTTGGCCCCCGATGAATACGCCTATTTGCAGCAGATTTTAGCTGGAATGGATCAAAGGCAGTCCCAGAATTTTGTAGCATTTTATTCAAATCGCCGTAAAGATCCTCAAGAAATCCTCCTTTTCACTTTACTGGGATTACTGGGCATTGCCGGAATACATCGCTTTATCATCGGAAATATGGGTATGGGCATTCTGTATATTCTGACAGCGGGTTTATGTTTTATTGGGACAATTGTTGATATTATTAATCATAAATCCCTGACCTTTGAGTATAACCGTAAAGCCGCAAATGAAAGTGCACAGCTTGTAAAAATGATGTCTAATCCTCCAGAAAACCGGGTTTAACTCATGGATAGCGTGACTGGAAAGATTTTTATGCGTGCAGGCGTAATATATTTTATAGGTATACTAATCTAATTTTCCACGATAAAAAAATTGAACAGGAAACCTTCCTAGCGATTTAAGGATTGAAAAACCAGGTTTTAGACTTTATATTCCATTTACGAGCATGATTCTATCCAGTCTTTTGATTAGTTTGATTTTAGGAATTTGGAGCTGGTTGAACTTATAGATTATCTTTGACTATGAAATTAAGAGAATTATCATCCTTTCTTGAAGAAATTGCACCCTTGTCATATCAGGAAGACTATGATAATTCGGGCTTGATTGTTGGGCATGCTGAGATGGAAATTTCGGGTGCCCTCATTTCGCTGGATTGTACAGAATCTGTTGTAGATGAGGCCATTGAGCTGGGTTTTAATTTAATTATATCTCATCATCCTATTGTTTTTAAGGGATTAAAAAAATTCAACGGGAGTACTTATGTAGAACGTGTGGTGATGAAAGCCATCAAACATGATATTGCCATTTATGCCATTCATACCAATTTGGATCATGTGATACATGGAGTAAATAAGAAAATTTGTGATAAACTAGGTGTCCAGAACCCCACAATTCTAAGTCCCAAAAGCGGTATATTAAAGCAACTAGTTACTTTTTGTCCCCTAGATCATGCAGAAAATATTCGGCAAGCATTGTTTGATGCCGGTGCCGGATCCATTGGGAATTACTCGGAATGTAGCTTCAGTTCGGAGGGTGTTGGTACCTTTAAAGCGGCAGAGGGGGCAGATCCCTTTATCGGAGATATAGGTAAACAACATCAGGAGTTGGAGACAAGAATAGAGGTTATTTACCCAACTAATCTTGAGGGTAAAATTATAAGTTCATTACATAAAGCACATCCATATGAAGTTGTGGCTTATTCTATTTATCCTTTAATTAATGCTTATCAGGAGATAGGGGCGGGTATGATTGGGGATCTAGACCGTGAATGGGATGAATTGGAATTTTTAAATTTTGCAAAAGAAAAACTGGGATCAAAGCTGATTCGCCATACCAATCTTAGATCAAAAAAAATCCGTAAAGTTGCGGTTTGTGGTGGTTCGGGAAGCTTTCTTTTAAAAAACGCCATGGATGCGGGTGCCGATATATTTATCACCGCAGATTTTAAATATCATGAATTTTTTGACTCGGAGGGAAAGCTAATTATTGCTGATGTGGGACATTTTGAAAGTGAGCAGTTTACACAGGAATTATTGTTAGAATTAATTACAGAAAAATTTAGTAACTTTGCCCTCCGTTTAACGTTACAGAACACAAACCCCATAAATTATTTGATTTAATGGAACAATCAGTAGAAGATAAATTAAAAGCATTATTCGAGCTTCAGACCCTTCACACGGAGATCGATAAGATCCGTCAAACTAGAGGTGAGCTTCCAATGGAGGTTTCAGACCTTGAAGATGAGGTTGCGGGACTAGAAACCCGAATTCAGAAAATAAAGGCAGAGCTTGATGAGCTTGAAGATTCAATTGTAACTCGTAAGAACATGATTAAAGATGCTCTTGCTGCTACAAAGAAATATGAAACCCAGCTTGCCGAAGTAAAAAACAATCGTGAATATGATGCAATTTCCAAAGAGATTGAAATTCAGGGATTGGAGATTCAGGTTTCTGAGAAAAAAATAAAAGAGTTTTCATTTGACATCCAAAACAAAACAGATGTTTATGAAAAAGCTTTAGCTGTTATCACAGAACGCAAAAAGGACCTTGAGCTTAAAAAAGCTGAGTTAGAAACAATTACTGCTGAAACTGAAAAAGATGAAGCAGTTATTTTAGCTAAGGCTGAAGAAGCTGAAAAACATATTGAAGAACGTCTTTTAATTGCTTATTACCGTTTACGCAAAAATGCTAAAAACGGATTGGCAGTAGTAACCATTAAGCGTGATTCTTGTGCAGGATGCTTTAACCAGATACCTCCACAAAGACAATTGGATATCCGTCAGCGTAAACGCATTATTGTGTGCGAACATTGCGGAAGAATTATTGTTGATGAAGGTTTCGCTGGAGAAGAAGTTAGCGCCTAACAATTAAAATCTTACAAAGCGATCAGGATCCCTGGTCGCTTTTTTTTTTGCCTGAATAATTTAATTCCCCTCAATGTTATTTAGAAAGGTGTTTTTTGCGTTCTTGCTCTTAGCTTTCACACCAAAAGCCCATGCCAATTTCGACTTCAATGCCAATTGCATTAAAGCTTATCAAAATATTATCGCCTTAAAGTTAAATACAGCTCGCGCAATTATTAATGACGAAAAAAGGAAAAATCCCGCTAATTCAATTCCCTACCTACTTGATAATTATGTAGATTATTTCAATCTGATCATAAATGATAATAATGCCGATTTCGAACGTTTTAAAGAAACTAAAAGCAGTCGCATTAGCCGGATAGAAAAGGACGACAAGAGTTCACCCTATTACCTCTATGCCTTGGCCGAAATTAACCTTCAACTGGCTTTAATTAGAAGTAGAGAAAAGGAGTATTTCAGTGCATCTCTAGAATTAAATAAAGCCTATAGCCAATTAAAGGAAAACTCAAAAAGATTCCCGAGTTTTCTTCCAACTCAAAAAAATCTTGGAATAATTCACGCTGTTTTAGGCTCTCTTCCAGAAGGATTATCCAAAGCCTTATCTGCATTTGGTATTCGTGGAGATACCCAAACCGGGCTTAAAATATTAGAGAATTTAATTGACAAATTGCCAAGTTCAAACTATACCCATTTTTATGATGAAACCGTCTTCTATTATTCTATGATTCAAACGGACATTATTTCTGATTCCATGAATTATGGAAAAATTATAAAAAATACAGATGTAATTGATTCTGAAAGCCTATTAAGAACCTATATTAGAGTCTATGCCGGCATTAAACTTGCTCACTCTAGAAATGGGCTAATTGAATTAAACAAGAGGCCTGGGGGACCATTATATGCGCCCTTTCCCTATCTTGATTATTTAACGGGGCTGGCAAAATTGCAAAACTTGGATCAGGGGGCGGCAATTAGTTTCAATGCGTATCTTAAATCGTATCGCGGGACTAATTTAATTAAGGATACTTATTTACAAATGGCTTGGTTAGAGTTGATAAAAGGAAATACTCAAGCTTATCAAAAAAATGTTGAGTTAGTAAAAACAAAGGGTTACGCCATACACAATAGAGATATTCAGGCTTTAAATGAGATAAATTATGGTATTCCTGATATTAATCTACTGAAGGCAAAACTATTATCGGATGGTGGTAATTATGAAAAAGCTTTTGCTCAATTATCGGGTAAAACTAATCAAGATTTTAAAAGCCTAATGCATAAAATTGAGTTTAATTATCGTTTAGGCAGACTTTATGAGCTCACATCAAAATACGACCAAGCTTTAAAATATTATCAAATAGCTATTGATTTGGGGAAGAATCAGCCCTATTCATTTGCCGCTAATTCGGCATTGCGAAGTGGAAATATTTATGAAAAGTCTAAAAATCCGATCCGTGCAAAGCAATACTTTAATCTTGCCATAAACATGAAAGATCATGATTATGAAAATAGCATTGAAAACCGTGCGAAAGAGGGATTGAAACGTTTGATGAATTAAAATTTATAAACCATAGAATTAATGTTCATTCCAGCACCAACGGATGTAAACACCACAATATCTCCTTTGTTAATTTGATGTCCGCTTAATTTGTTTTTCAAGATTAAATCAAGTAGGGTCGGGACGGTTGCTACAGAGCTGTTTCCAAAATGTGCAATAGTCATAGGCATTACATCCGCTGGAGCTTCCGTAATCCCATTAAGTTTAAACAATCGTTTTAAGATCGCTTCGTCCATTTTCCCGTTTGCCTGATGAACAAGTACCTTTTTGACATCGCGAATATCTGTACCAGATTTATCAAGTGTTTGTTGGATTACTAGGGGGACATTTTTTAGGGCATATTCATAAATTTTTCGTCCATCCATTTTAATGTACTTATCATCTGTAATGAAATCTGGATTACTGGAGCCTCCTGAATATAGATAATAGGCTTCGGCAGAAGTATGGGTTTGAGTTTTATGAGCTAATATCCCTTCGTCATTACTTACTTTACCTTCTAAAATAGTGGCACCTGCACCATCTGCATAAATCATACTATCTCTATCGTAGGGATCTGTTACTCTAGACAGTGTTTCTGTACCGATAACAAGAATGCGTTTAGCATCCCCAGAGCGAATAAAGTAATCAGCTTGAATCATTCCCTGTAACCAACCCGGGCAGCCAAACGGAAGGTCATAAGCTACGCAGTCGGGGTTTTGAATCCCAAGTCTATGTTTGATTCGTGAACCCAATGTTGGTATCACATCTACACGTGTACTTCCAACTGCGATATCTCCAAAGTTATGAGCTACAATGATATAATCTAGGCTCTCGGGGTCGATGCCAGAACTTTCCAGAGCATCAAGGGCCGCAAAATAACCCAAATCAGATGATTTATGCTCTTTATTAGCATATCGACGCTCCTCAATTTCGGTTATGTCTTGAAATTTTTGAATCACCTCGGCATTATCCCGAACGATAGGCTCTCCATTTTTTTCGTAAAAACGATTTTCTAAAAAGTCGCTGTTTGAAATAATATTTTCAGGGACAAAACTACCTGTAGCTATAATTAAAGACTTGATACTAGCGCTCATCAAAAGAATTTATACTGAATACTATATTGGTTTATCGTATTAAAGGTACATAATCTTTTTAAAAAAAGAATCTTTCAAAACAACTCCACCAAAAAAGAATCATGAAATAGCTTATTTATAGCTTGACCAATTGGTTTGTAGATATAAAATTCTCCCAACAACGGATTCGATTTAATGTAATTGGTCATATAAACAATAAATTGAGGTCAAAGTTGGGTTGTGAAAATGCTATTTATCGAAAATCGCTTCCGGAAGATAAACGCTTAATGTTTTATGCCCTAGACCCGCAGATTGTTAGCGACTTACGGAAGCTTTTACGATAAAATAATCCGTTACTAATCCGTTACTGTAACCTAAATAACACGATTTAATTTATTAAATGGCCCATTTTGGATTAAATTTAAAAATCGGTTGTTATTGTCCCTCAGCTTTTGGCTAAATAATTCCAAAGTGATAATAAACAATTAAACACCTTGGGTTTATTTAAGGGTTTTAAATTTTATTAATAATTTAAATTCTGTTGATTTGAAGATTTAATAAAAATTTAACTTTCTTAATTCATACCTAATTTGATAGTAAAAATTAGCATTAGGTATACCTAAGGTAACGGTTTAATTAAAAACTCTAATATGATTATTTTAGAAGAGGACTTAGAAAATTCAGGCACCATTATTGAAAAGTATCATTCTTTGGATGGTCAGGAAAATCAATTAATGAGAAATTTGAATCTAAGTGTAATCCATTCTGAAAACGAACGACCTGTCGGTAATGCGCTAATTAGTATTGAGAGCATCGGAAAAACTGCTGTATGCAATCGTGAAGGTGAAGTATGCTTAATGGAACTCAAGCCGGGTAATTATCTTATGGACGTTATTTCTCCAGGGTTTATTGCCCAGAGAGTTTCAATATTAATACCGATAGCAGAGCCCGCCCAAATAAGGGTCAAAATGGTTAGCAATAGTTGAGTTCCCAATTTCTATAAAGCCTAATAACCCTTTCCGCCTGGATAAAATTTATTTTGCAATACATTATTGTATGGAAATAATTTTAGGAGTATTTTTGATTATCACTATCGCATGTATATGGGTAAGTTCTATTGATAATTCTATCGGTGATTTTATATATTATAATAGTTCGGATTAAGATAGTTCCAACCTCTGTGGGTTGAGGAAGCACCTACCGAAAATGGTTTCAATTAATTATTTAGGAAATAAATCAAACTTAAATGAATGTTTTAAAAATGTCAATATTAATCTTATTGATGGCTTTAACTGGCTGTCGAAAAGATAAGGCACTACCAATAGAAAAAATATCAAATACATTAAATAGTTCAAACGATGCTTCTAATAGAAAGCAGTGGTTAAATATACCAAATGGGTTTGCGTCATTTGTACAATTAGACTTCAATAATGATAAGATAGATGATGTGATTATGTTCGAGGGGTATGATGTGAATGTAGCGTATAATTGGCCCGGACCAATATTTTATACCGGAAATCCATTGACAAAAATCAATTTACCAATAGATAACAAAAAGATATTTGGTAGTAAATTGATAGCTGCAGATTTTGATAGAGATGGATATACAGATATTTTTGTTCAATCCGGAATGGACCCGTCCGGAACTGATTGGAGTACTTGTTGGTATTGTGACCCAATATTACCTAATACTATTATGTTTAATAATGGTGGTAAATCTTTTAATGTTAAAGAATTAACCGAATGGAAGGGTATTTGGAGAACTGCATCTGCCGGTGACATTGATAAAGATGGTGATGTTGATTTGCTAATATTTACTACACATCATGCAAAGGGATTAAATAATAAGTTACTAATAAATGATGGTAAAGGAAATTTTACTGTACGAAAAAGTGATATAGATTTAATTGAATGGGCTGATGTAACTGAATTGATTGATGTGAATGGTGATGGGTATTTGGATTTGGTTATTAACGATGTTATTAACAATCCGACTTACACAAACCGATTCAGAATTTTGTGGGGCGATGGTGTAAACTTTACACAATCTAATTCAATTCGTATAGATGTACCAACTGCTGCCACTATTTCGGAAGTAGATGCATATGATTTTGATAAAGATGGGTTTATGGAACTTATAATAAGTACTAATACATCGAATGGTAAATGGAAACTTAATATGTTTAAGACTACTAATAATAAAGTTTTTATTAATCATACAAATGATATTATGGATAACAATCCTGGTAACATAGCATATAATGATATGATAAATATAGCCGATGTAGATGGGAATGGTAAAACGGATATATACGTAAACAACAAATCCCTAAATATCAGATGGGAATTTGATACTGATAAATTAAAATTAAAATAATATTTTGGGTATAGAACAATTTGCAATTATCAAAACTCTATTAGAAGAGATTAGAGATAATTTTATTTAAAAAAATAGTTTAATCTTCAAGTAAAAACACATAGAGTTCTTTAGGACCATGCGCGCCTAAAACAAGTGTTTTTTCAATATCTGCCGTTCTACTTGGACCTGTAATGTTCGAAACCATTGTCGGTAAATTTTCAGGATATTTTTCCTTCAAACGTTTAAATCCATCTTTTAAATCGAGCACCAATTGGGAGGTATAGGCGATAACAATATGTATATGTGGGTAAATGCTTAATCTTCTTCCTGCTTTTGAGCCATTAGAAATTAAAACACTTCCATTT
>JBIHZP010000268.1:0-2807 GCA_044231315.1 Daejeonella sp.
TTATAACAGGTTTTGCATTTGCATTATTAGATATTCTTCCAGCTTTAGCCATGGTAGCTATTATTTCAACCATTTTTATCTCTTTTGGTGAAATGTTCTCCATGCCCTTTATGAATACTTTTTGGACTAGCAGATCGAATGATAAAAATCGTGGTGAATATGCGGCACTTTATACCATTTCTTGGTCTGTAGCCCAAATAATTAGTCCGCTATACGGCTCATTTCTAGTTAACTATGGAGGCTATTCACTTTATTGGTGGACAATCAGTGCCATTTGTATGATTACAGCTGCGGGATTCTTTCTGTTAAACTATTTAACTCAAAGGAAAATCTACGTACGGAATAAATATCCATAACATTCACACAATAATTCGTTTGATGCTTATAAACTTGTCCGGGACGAAGGATAGTAGAGGGAAAATCTGAAATATGTAAAGCATTACAATGATGTTGTGTTTCAAAACAAAAACCAGTAAAAGGCTCATAATCTTTTCCGTTTTTACCGTTCCTTACACCTAAGTATTTTCCTGTATAAAAGTGCAAGGTTGGTTCATCCGTAAAGACTTCTAATTTAATTCCACTTTTTTCAGAGTAGGCCATAGCCGCTTTTCCAAAAGATCCATATTCATTTCTCAGTAAAAATGATTTATCATATCCAAAATCAGGATCCCAATTATAATTTATCGGTTTCGCATGATTAAAATCGAATTTAGATCCATTTACAGGCATAAGTTCACCATTTGCAACATAATCAGAATGCTGACCCAAGTATTTGTCGGAAGCTATTTGCACTAAATGATCATCTATCCTACCTGAACCATTCAAATTGAAATAATCATGATGTGTGAGATTAATGACTGTAGGGCTATCAGTAAATGCTTCAGTTGAGATAATAAGCTCATTTTTATCAGTTAAATCAAAGCTGATCGATACCTGAAGATTTCCTGGGTAGCCTTCTTCAAGATCCTTACTTAAATAAGTCATTTTTAGTTCTGCTCCGTTATTATTTTCTAAATTAAGCACCTGCCAAACTTTCCTATCGAAACCTTCAAATCCTCCGTGGAGCTGATGTGGAGGAAAGTTTTCACTTATTTGAAAGGATTGACCATCAATTTCAAAATTAGCATTAGCAACTCGATTAGCATAACGACCAATTATGGCCCCCAAATAAGTTCCAGTTTTTAAATATTCAGGATCTAGGTATTGTTCCATTTTGTCGAAACCTAAAACAATATCAATGCGATTATTATTTCGATCTGGAACCTTAAATGATTGAATGATAGCGCCTAAATTGCTTATACACACCTCCACCCCATTATTATTTTGCAATGTAAAAAGGAAAATATCTTCTCCTTGATACTGAAATAAAGCGTGTGACTGATGGATTTGCATTGTGGGGGCTTGAAAACTTATTTATTTTAAGACCTTAAAATAACGTAAAAATTGAATAATAATAAAAAATAAAGCTGATTTCATTCGAAGAAGCTATTTTTGAGGATGCGAAAATTAAAAACCGAAGAACTTGGTCGTGTAGGTATCGAAGATTTTAAAAATCAAGAAAAACTACCATTAGTTGTCATATTAGACAATGTGCGAAGTATGCATAATATTGGTTCAATTTTTCGCACTTCTGATGGCTTCGCTATAGAGAAAATTTACCTATGCGGCATCACTGCACAACCACCACACCGTGAAATAGAAAAAACAGCACTTGGAGCTACGCAATCTATCGAATGGATTTATTTCGAAGATGTTTGTGAGGCCATAACTCATTTAAAAACAGATGGATATACCATTATAGCTATTGAACAAGCTGAAAATAGCACCCTGTTAAATAATTACCAACCCGATAATTCTCAAAAATTCGCATTAATATTTGGGAATGAAGTGAATGGTGTAAGTGATGAGGCAATGAATATGATTGATATTTGCATCGAAATACCACAATTTGGAACCAAGCATTCCTTCAATATTGTGGTGTCTGCTGGTATCGTATTGTGGGATTTTTTCGCCAAATTAAAATTATACTAACAAGCGCATTGATTTAATTAAATGTCTAAATCAAGGCGCTGAATTAAGGTGGATATTACACAATTACATATTCATTAATTCGATCCTTGCTTGGTAAATTACTTTTTCCCATAAGAAATTCATCCGCTTTACGAGCGGCTTCTCTACCCTCAGAAATCGCCCAAACAACCAATGATTGTCCGCGACGCATATCTCCAGCGGCAAAAACCTTCTGAATATTTGTTTGATATTGACCTTCAACAGCCATCACATTGCCTCGATTATCAAGCTCTAATCCCGAATTCTGAATAAGTCCCACATGCTGTGGATGTAAAAATCCCATAGCCAATAAAACTAGCTGACAAGGAATTTCTCTTTCCGAGCCCTCAACTTCATTAAATTTAACCGGACGGCCTAATGCATCAAGCTCCCAACTTACATCAGACACTAATATGGCCCTTAAATTACCTTGATTATCCCCTAAAAACGCTTTGGTATTAATTCCCCAGAAACGCTCGCAACCTTCCTCATGTGAACTTGTAGTTTTCAGTAACATTGGATAATTGGGCCAAGGCATGCTTTCATTCCTTTGTTGAGGAGGTTGAACCATCAGTTCAAACTGTTTTACTGAATTTGCATGCTGCCTATTTGATGTTCCTACGCAATCAGAACCTGTATCGCCACCACCAATAACTACAACATCCTTAGCCTTAGCAAGAATTCGTTCTCCGGGTATCGCAAAATTATTAACACTCTTATTTTGCTGTTTTAAAAAATCCATAGCAAAATAAATACCT
>JBIHZP010000269.1:0-2806 GCA_044231315.1 Daejeonella sp.
ATTTCTGCTAGATGAAGAGCAATATCTTCAACTTTGATGCGGTTAAAATCAAAAATCTGACATCTTGATAAGATCGTCGGTAATATTTTATGTTTTTCTGTGGTTGCCAGAATAAAAATAGCATAATTGGGTGGTTCCTCTAAAGTCTTCAAAAAGGCATTAAAAGCCTGTTGTGAAAGCATGTGAACCTCATCAATAATATAGATTTTGTACTTTCCTGATTGAGGAGGGATACGAACCTGCTCAATTAAGCTTCTTATATCTTCAACAGAATTGTTTGATGCAGCATCTAACTCATGAATACTGAAAGAATTGCCATTTTGAAATGAAATACAGGAGTGGCAGGTTCCGCAGGCTTCGGCATCGGGACTTAAATTCTCGCAGTTAATGGTTTTTGCAAGTATCCTTGCACAGGTAGTTTTACCCACACCTCGCGGTCCGCAGAAAAGAAATGCCTGAGCTAACTGATTATTTTTAATGGCATTTTTCAGGGTGCCAGTTATATGTAGCTGACCTACAACGGTTTGGAACGTTGCTGGCCTGTACTTTCTCGCTGAAACTATAAAATTATCCATTGCTGCTAAATTAGAAAGAGGAATGGGTTAAACCAAACTTAGTGGATTTTTTTTATCGACATTTTTGCAAAAAAATAATTATCGCGTTTGAATTGAAAAAAAAGCATTTAATTATTGAATAAAAGGATGGTTTTAAAGAATATTCTTTTGAAATTCAGGAAGATACTTCAGGGAAATTTTTATAATTTGAAATTCAAGGGCTTTGATTAATCAAATGGGCCTAAATAGGCAGCAAGTAAATGGATAAATAATATTCAGGTATTTTATAATATCAATTTTCCAAAAAGCCCTTGATAAATAGAAAATTATATCTATTTTTGCAACCCGCTTTAAGGCCTGTTTTAAGGCAATGCGGATAAATAAATTAAAAAAACAAAAAAACAACAATGCAACAGTACGAAACAGTGATCATTCTGACCCCGTTGTTATCTGAAGAAGCAGTGAAAGAGGTATTAACCAAATTCAACAAGCTTATGACCGATAACGGAGCCGAAATTGTCCATGAAGACAATTGGGGTTTGAAAAAACTAGCGTATCCGATTCAAAAGAAGACAACAGGATACTATCACCTAACTACATTCAAAGCTCCGGGTGAGTTTATTAACAAACTTGAAGTTGAATTCAGACGTGATGAACGTGTTATGCGTTTTCTGACTGTATCATTGGATAAGCATGCACTTGCATTTAGCGAGAAGAAGCGTAGCGGAGCCTTCAACAAGAACAAGGAAACTAAAGCTGAGGAGGTAGCAAAATAATGGCAAAAGATCAAATCCAATACGTAACCGCTCCAAAAGTAGATGAGAGCCGCAAGAAGTATTGCCGTTTCAAAAAGAACGGTATCAAATACATCGATTACAAAGACGCTAACTTTTTATTAAAGTTTATTAACGATCAAGGTAAAGTTTTACCACGTCGTTTAACTGGAACTTCATTAAAATTCCAGCGTAAAGTAGCACAAGCTGTTAAGCGTGCTCGCCATATTGGTTTATTACCTTATGTTACTGATTCACTAAAATAAGAGGGAGATAAGCGAAATGGAACTAATTTTAAAACAAGACATCAAGAATCTCGGAGAGAAAGATGATGTAGTAAATGTAAAACCAGGTTTTGGACGTAATTACCTTATCCCTAAGGGTTATGCTTCACTGGCTACTGAATCTGCAAAGAAAGTTTTAGCTGAAAATTTAAAGCAAGCGGCTTTCAAGCAAGATAAAATCAAGAAAGACGCTGATGCAATTGCAGCAAGATTAGAAGGTGTTAAACTTTCAATCGGTGCAAAAGCTGGTGAAACTGGAAAGATTTTTGGATCGGTAAATACCATTCAAATTGCGGATGCATTGAAGAAAGAAGGATTTGACGTTGATCGTCGCCGTATTACTTTTGATGTAGAGCCTAAATTTGTTGGTGAATACACTGCAAATCTTAATTTACACAAGGAAGTAAAAGTAAAGGTTACTTTCGAAGTAGTAGCAGAATAATTTCCATTTACCGATTAATTTCGGTGTATTATTTGGAAATAAATGATAATTTTAATGCCTTCTACATTTGTAGAAGGCATTTTTTGTTTTAAAAATCGTCAAACCTAATTCTAAGCATTTGAGAAAGCTCTGGAATATCATCCGTAAAGTAGCATTATGGTTTTTTGCTATCACCTTCATTTGGGTGCTATTGCTCCGTTTTGTAAATCCTCCAATCACTTACCTCATGATTCAGCGTGGTTTTGAACGTCAAGCTGAAGGCAAGGAATGGAAGATTGAAAAGAGCTGGCTTGATATCGAAGATCTATCTAATAACCTTAAAAGAGCTGCACTTGCTGGCGAGGATGCTAATTTTTTAAATCATTGGGGATTTGACTTCAAAGCGATGGGGAAGGCTTTTGAAAAAAACCAAAAGGGAAAAAAAATCCGTGGAGGGAGTACGATTAGTCAGCAGACTGCCAAAAACGTTTTTCTATGGCCCGGAAGATCCTACATCCGCAAGGCCTTTGAGGCCTATTTTACCATTCTTATTGAATTATTGTGGGGCAAAGAACGTATTCTTGAAGTTTATTTAAACGTGATAGAAATGGGTGATGGTATTTATGGTGCTGAGGCGGCAACTCAGAAGTATTTTGGGAAATCAGCACATAGCATGACTAAGTCGCAAGCGGCATTAATTATTGCAGTTTTACCAAATCCACTGCGGTGGAATCCCTCTAGGCCAACACGTTTTGTATATTATAAACAGGGACT
>JBIHZP010000270.1:0-2798 GCA_044231315.1 Daejeonella sp.
AAAACTTCAACATTACTTACAGCAGAAAACAAGCCGACGCTTCCATTCAAGATTATTTTCAGGATGAACATATTGTAGGCATTTCGGATGTTGACACCCGCTCCTTAGTCCGCCATATTCGTGATAAGGGAGCCATGAACGCAATTATTTCATCCGAAATTCTAGATATTGAAGAATTGAAGAAGAAATTAGCGTCCGTTCCTTCTATGGATGGATTAGAATTATCATCGCAAGTATCCACGAAAGAGGCCTACGAATTTGGTAATAAAGATGCAGAAAAGCGAGTAGCGGTTCTTGATTTAGGTGTGAAGAAAAACATCCTCAGAAGTTTCGATAGCAGAGGTGTTTTATCCAAAGTATTTCCAGCAAAAACAACATTTGCTGAGATGGAAAAATGGAATCCAGATGGATATTTCATTTCTAACGGTCCCGGCGACCCATCAGCAATGCCTTATGCCATAGAAACTGTAAAAGCAATTCTGGCAGCAGAAAAACCTTTATTTGGCATTTGCCTTGGCCATCAGCTATTAGCTCTTGCCAATGATATCCGTACCATGAAAATGTTTAATGGCCATAGAGGATTAAATCATCCTGTAAAAAATGTGATTATCAATCATTGTGAAGTCACGTCACAAAACCATGGTTTCGGAGTAGTTCCTGAAGATGTACGCCAATCTGATAAGGTTGAAATTACCCACATTAACCTGAACGATCAATCCATCGAAGGAATCCGCGTAAAGGGGAAAAAAGCTTTTTCTGTGCAATATCACCCAGAATCTTCACCGGGACCGCATGATTCAAGATATCTTTTTGACGATTTTGTAGCAATGCTCAATTAATTAGTGTACTTTGTACACTTAGATAAAAAAATAGTATCAATCAGAACAAAAACAACATGAGTATAATCCTCGACGTACACGCAAGACAAATTCTGGATTCACGCGGAAATCCAACTATTGAAGTAGATGTAACCACAGAAAATGGCATTATTGGCCGTGCAGCGGTACCATCAGGTGCTTCAACTGGTATCCATGAAGCAGTAGAACTTCGTGATAATGATAAATCTGTTTACTTAGGTAAAGGTGTTTTAAAGGCTGTTGCCAATGTAAACGAAAAAATTGCTCAGGAATTAGTAGGAATTGATGTATTTGAACAAAATAGCATTGACAAATTACTTATTGAAATTGACGGGACTGAAAACAAAGGGAATTTAGGTGCAAATGCAATTCTAGGTGTTTCATTAGCCGTTGCAAAAGCAGCCGCTCAGGAAAGTCGCCAGCCATTATACCGCTACATAGGTGGCGTAAATGCAAACACTTTACCCATTCCAATGATGAATATTGTGAATGGTGGATCTCACTCTGATGCTCCCATTGCATTCCAAGAATTCATGATTATGCCTGCAGGCGCTTCTTCATTTTCTGAAGCACTTCGTTGGGGAACTGAAGTATTTCATACCTTGAAAAAAATCTTACATGACCGTGGATTATCAACTGCTGTTGGTGATGAAGGCGGTTTTGCTCCTAAATTTGAAGGTACGGAAGATGGTGTGGAGACTATCCTTGAAGCAATTGAGAAAGCTGGTTATACCGCTGGAAAAGATATTTTCTTGGCATTCGACTGTGCTGCATCTGAGTTTTACAAAGATGGGAAATACGATTATACTAAATTTGAAGGTGAGAAAGGTGCAATCAGAACAAGCGCTGAACAAGCTGAATACTTGGCACAATTAGCTGCCAAATACCCTATCATTTCGATTGAAGATGGTATGGCTGAGGATGACTGGGCAGGTTGGAAATTATTAACCGAAAAAATTGGCTCTAAAGTTCAATTGGTAGGTGATGATTTGTTCGTGACCAATGTGAAGAGATTACAACAAGGTATTGATAACGATACCGCTAATTCAATTTTGGTGAAAGTAAATCAGATTGGTACCCTTACCGAAACTATCAATGCGGTTTCTTTAGCTCAAAATAATGGCTATACCTCGGTAATGAGTCACCGTTCTGGCGAGACTGAAGATTATACGATTGCTGATCTTGCAGTGGCATTAAACTGCGGACAAATTAAGACTGGTTCTGCATCACGTTCAGACAGAATCGCAAAATACAATCAATTGCTTCGTATCGAGGAAGAATTAGGCAGCAATGCACGCTTTTTAGGTAAGAGCTTTAAATACATTAAATAATAATATTCATTTTTTTAAGAATGTTAAACAATAAAACATCCTAAGATTATAAATCTTAGGATGTTTTTGTTTTATATTTGTATTGATGACCAGACTTTTAAATCTAATCCGTAACAAGTATTTGATTGCAAGTGTTGCATTTCTTACTTGGATGTTATTTTTTGATCGTAATGATCTGATGTCGCAATATGAATACCGCACATCTTTAAATAAACTGGAGGCAGAAAAGGAATTCTACACCAAAGAATCTGCTAAAGTGGTAAAAGACCTAAACGAACTCACCACCAACCAAGGTAAGCTTGAAAAATTTGCGCGCGAAAAATACCTCATGAAAAAAGAGAATGAAGATGTCTTCGTGATTATTGAGGAAGCTGCAAAAGAAGAGGAAAAGAGTTCTTTCTTTGGTAAATAAGATAGGGACAGGTTGCGATCTGTCTGTACGGAACTAAACTATGTGGTACGGTGATAACACCGACCACAGTATAGCACACCGACCATAGGAAACGCCTAGCACAGGAAATCTAATCTATGCTATCCAAGCGTTCTAATAAATCATCAAGACCATCATCATTGTTTTGGATAGTTTTTCGAACATAAGCATAAAACAAAT
>JBIHZP010000272.1:0-2771 GCA_044231315.1 Daejeonella sp.
GATGCCTTGGAGCAATGGATAAATGCGAAGAGCCAGGGCGGAAGCTCAGAAACATTGAATAAAAAGATAAATGAGAAAAGATATATTGATTAAAATTATTTGCGGGATTGCTTTTTTAGTAGTTTTTGCATCCTGTAAAGCTAAAAAGGAGCTTTTGCCTGCTTCGCTTATTCCGAAAGTGATGGCCGAGGAGCCCAAGTCGGACTTAGCGAAAGTTGCAAAAATTAACGCACTTAAGCAGATGAATACTGTTTTTAATACGCTCTCGATTAAAGCCAAAGCAGATTTGAACATAGACAACAAGAGCAATGAAGTAAATATGAATATCCGGATGAGAAACAATGAAGTCATCTGGGTTTCTGTTACTGCAATTGCAGGTTTAGAAGTTGCGCGCGTGTATATCACACCGGATACCGTAAAAATTTTAAATCGCCTAGATAACATCTACATCCAGAAACCATTTAGTTATATTTATGAGTTTACGAATGAGCGCATCACTTTCCAAACATTGCAATCGGTTTTGTTGGGGAATGCGATGGAGGAATTTATCGGTGAAGACACAGAAGTGATTGTTGAAGGAGAAAATACGTCATTCAAAACCGTTTTAGCCTCTATGATTTATAATTTGGGGGTAAATCTCCAGAATAAGGCTGTGGTAAACCAATTGAGTGATCTTGAGGCAGGCCAAGAGCTTTTAGTGAATTATTCAAATTTCACATCAGTTAATGCGCAGCAAATACCTCATTTGGTGATTATGAATTCAAAGGCAAAAAATAAAGTTATTAGTCTGAATCTTGATTATACAAAGATTGAGATGGATACCAAGTTCGAACTTCCTTTTAGGGTGCCCGAGCGCTTTTCGATAAAAAATTAAATACATTTGTTAGTATGAAGAGTTTAAAGTGCATCTTTTTCTTGTTTTTCTTTTGCCTAGCTACCCAAGCTTTTGCTCAGAGCAGTTCTGATCTTAGAAGGCAGAAGGAGGCCTTGACAAAGGAAATTGAATCGCTTAACCGAAGTTTGAATCAAACAGCGAGCAATAAAAACTTATCTCTCAAGGAGATTAGGGCATTAAATGCACAGATACGATTACGTGAGAAAAAGATTAACGTCATCAATTCGGAAGTAAAATTGTTGGACAACCAGATTTCTGACAATACAAATACGGTCCGATCTCTACAATCTCAATTAACTAAGCTTAAGAAGGAATATGCGGCCATGGTGTTATTTGCCTTCCGTAATCAGAGTGCCTACAGTAAGCTTATGTTTATTTTTGCTGCCGAAAATTTTAATCAATCCTATAAACGCCTGAAATATTTGCAGCAGTTTAGTGAGTATCGCAAAAAGCAAGCTCGTTATATTGAGGGTACACAAAAGGATCTCAATGTAAAAATTGTGGAGCTTGACCGGAATAAGCAGGAAAAAAACAATTTGCTTTCTGATCAGCAAAAGGAAAAACGGACTTTAGGCATTCAAAAGTCAAGTAAATCAAAGGTTTTAAGCAGTCTTACTAATCAGGAGAAGAAATTAAAACAGGAGCTTACACAAAAACAAAAGGAATCTGCAAGGTTGAACCGAGCCATTCAAAATGCAATTAATCGGGAGATTGATGAGGCTAGAAAAAGAGCAGAAGCAGAAGCCAAAGCTGCTATAGCAAAGGCAAAGGCCGAAAATAGAGCTGTTCCTGATGCAAAACCAGTGGCGAGTGGATCAAGCATTTTATCGGCTACGCCTGAGTCGGCTAAATTATCATCTGACTTTCTGGGTAGTCGCGGTAATTTACCTTGGCCAGTAAGTAATGGAATGGTTATTGAGGATTTTGGAAATCACACCATTGGTCGGAATGTGACGGTTGAAAACAATGGTGTGGATATAAAAACAGCACCAGGATCACAGGTGAGAGCGGTATTTTCAGGTGAGGTTGCGGCAGTACAGAATATTTCGGGCTCCTATGCAGTTTTAATCAGACATGGTGAATATTTCACTGTTTACTCAAATTTAAAGAGTGTGAGTGTATCAAGAGGACAGAAAGTTACGTTGAAGCAAGGTATAGGGGTAGTAATTTCAGACCCTGTAGATGGAACTACTGAAGTCCACTTTGAGATTCGTAAAGGGGCTACTCCTTTAAACCCTTCAAGTTGGCTTTCTAATTAATTTAAATTAAAGGTGTTTAAAATGCCTATATTTGTATATTGATCATTGTAATATGTATAATTCAATAATGTTATTTATGAATATCGGCGGACCAGAAATGATCCTCATATTCGTTGTTATTTTACTTTTATTTGGAGGTAAGAAGCTTCCAGAGCTTGCCCGCGGACTAGGGAAAGGTTTGAGGGAGTTTAAGGATGCGTCGGATGGTATTAAACGTGAAATTCATAGTAATATTAATACGGTTACAGAGGCAGCAGATTTAGAAAAGGCAGCGGCGGCAAATCCGGTAAATAATTATCAGGATACTGAAAATACCTATTCAGAATCACCCAATAGTTATGGTATACACGCAGATGGGACTTATCCAGAGATGGATGCACCAATTGCTGATAGCCATACTGCAGAAACTAATTTAAATGATGAAGCACCTTCGGGCGAAGTTATGCCTGGTGAAACGGCTTCTGACAATACAAAAACGCTTTAAATAAACTATTATGTTAAATTCAATTTTGTTATTTATGGGACTTGGAGCTACGGAAGCGATATTAATCGTTGTGGTTGTCCTTTTGATGTTTGGCGGAAAAAAAATTCCGGAACTTATGCGCGGATTGGGCAAA
>JBIHZP010000271.1:0-2771 GCA_044231315.1 Daejeonella sp.
ATATTGCTCTGCAGCTTTTTCCTCAAACCTTCTGATCAGTTTCATCTGATACAGAAAATGAAGCCCTGTTTCTGCTGATATTTTTATTGCTGTTTGCTCCATGATCGTTTAGTTTGTTTCCAGCGTAGAAAGATCTCCTTCAGGTAATCCAAGCTCACGGGCCTTTAACAACCTCCTTAAAATTTTTCCGCTACGCGTTTTGGGAATGCTATCCACAAATTCAATTTCTTTAGGCGCTACAGCTGGTCCCAGTTCTTTTCTGGCGAATCCAATAATGTCCATTTTTGTTTTTTCATCAGCTTCATGCCCCGGTTTAAGAACCACAAAGGCTTTCACTAGTTCACCAATTGAAGGTTCAGGTTTTCCAATTACGGCAGCTTCAGCCACAGCAGGGTGCCTCATTAAGGTGCTTTCAACTTCAAAAGGACCAACCATATGACCGGAGGTTTTAATGATATCATCGGCACGACCAATAAACCAGAAATACCCATCAGCATCTTTTTTTGCCAGATCACCGCTGATATACCAGTCGCCGATAAAACATTTATTAAAGCGCTCTTCCTCATGTAGGTAGGCTCGAAAAAGGGAAGGGAAGCCCTTTTTTATGACCAATTGTCCCTGAACATTGGGCTCTGTAATTAGTGTTAATACCTGATCTTTAACCTCTGCAATAGCAATTTCAATGCCTGGCAAGGGTTTGCCCATTGAGCCTGGCTTTACCTCCATAGATAGATAATTAGCAATCATGATGCCGCCGGTTTCCGTTTGCCACCAATTATCAAGGATTGGCATTCCAAATTTTTCTTTCCCCCATAAAACGCCCTCAGCATGAAGTGGTTCTCCAACACTTAGAATTAAGCGCAGGTGTTCTAAATGATATTCTTCCTTGGGATTGATATCCATTCGCATTAAGCGTCTGATTGCTGTGGGAGCGGTATACCAGATAGTTACTTGATGTTCTTCGAGAATCGAATACCATCTTGCAGCATCAAACTCCTCTTCATCTACAATACAGGATACGCCATTAACTAGTGGAGAAATGATACCATAGGAAGTGCCGGTTACCCAGCCAGGGTCGGCAGTACACCAAAATATATCACCTTCCTGTAAATCTAGTACATATTTACCTGTAATGTAATGGGTTAATATAGCATTGTGTACATGTAAGACTCCCTTGGGCATGCCTGTTGTTCCGCTGGTAAAATGGAGTAAAGCAGCATCTTCCGACTGGGTTTCCTGGATTTGGTAATCTTCCGAAGCGTTTTCCATGAGTTTGGAAAATGATAGTATCTTATCTGAAATATGTTCGGAAATATCTGTAAGGATTACAAAATGAAGAGCGGGTAGCCGATCTAGTAATTGGGATACTTTTTTTTCAAAGAGGACTGAACTTGTTACTAATACGGACGCATCACCGCGACTAAGTCGTTGGAAAATGGGCTCGGGACCAAAAACAGAAAATAAAGGACAGAAAACTGACCTATGTTTTAAGGTGCCCAAGGCGGCAATGTATAATTCAGGGATTCTGCCGGCGAATGAGAAAACACGTTCCTCCTTTTCAATACCTAAATTCTGAAGTACATTGGCAAATTTTGAGCTTTGGATTTTTAGGTCAGCATAGGTAAAATCCTGAAAACTTCTGTCTTTATGAATACAGCGAAGTGCTAGAGTGTCTTTTAGATGACTTATTGCATGGCGATCCACAGCTTCATGAGCGATATTTAAACCTTTATTGGCGGGTAATCCGCTAAGTTCACTGGCAACATTGTCCCATGAAAAAGTTTCTCTAACCTTTTCATAATCTTCTAGGTTATGAAATAGCGTATTGGCGTTTGAGTTCATAAATTTCTTTTTATTTCCCCTTTTTTTGTTCTCTAATTGCACCTCTGGGATGTGTTCTCACCAACCAGCTTGCTCACCGACTATTAGCTAATGTGCTGCTGCTATTGTGCTAACCAGCCGCCATCTACAGCCATGGCATGCCCTGTAACAAATGAGGCTTCATCTGAACAAAGCCATAGCACTGCATTTGCAACTTCTTCAGGTGTTCCAAGTCTGCCAACGGGTTCCATACTTGCATATTGATCTTCAGCCTCCTTTTTGTTTCCGGTAAGCCTGTCGATCATAGCTGTTTTAATTACGCCTGGGCAAACGGCATTGATGCGGATATTTGATTTTGCAAATTCAAGCGCAGCAGTTTTTGTTAGTCCGATAATACCATGTTTTGAAGCCACGTAGGCCGGTAAATCCGGATAGCCAATCATTCCGGCAATAGAAGCACAATTCACAATTGATCCTTTTCCTTGTTTCAAAAGCTCCGGTAATTGATATTTCATGCAAAGCCAGACACCTTTTAGGTTGATGGCTAGGGTTTTATCCCAATTTTCTTCCGAACAATCCATTGTTGAACCTCTAATGCCCTCTATTCCTGCATTATTAAAGGCATAGTCCAATTGGCCAAACGTTTCAATGGTCTTTTTGACCATTTGGTGAACATCTTCAGCTTTTGACACGTCGCATTTGATAAATAGGGCATCTGCTCCATTAGCTTTGATTTGATTCAAGGTTTCTTTGTCTTCAATCCAATCAGCGATTACCACCTTTGCACCCTTTTTTGAGAAGGCAATTGCTGTAGCCTTACCAATTCCATAGGAACCACCGGTAACAATTGCCACTTTGTTTTTGAAGTTTGATTCCATAATTATTTTCTATCAAATGAATTAATAGGATTAGCCATTTCTATGGTCGTACAATCCTGAATTAGCTATTAA
>JBIHZP010000003.1:0-20734 GCA_044231315.1 Daejeonella sp.
AGTAACTCATAGAAATCCCAAGAAAAAAGTTTCGTGCTCTCAATGGCTTTATTACTCTATTTATAGAATAGGTATTGAAATCACATAATTATTAAAGTTTTTTAGGTAAAACAAAGTTAGCCTTAGCCCATTCATTCCATTTTCGATTCATTTCTATCAGTAATTCTGGATAAACTTTAGCCACGTCCAGTTTTTCAGTTCTGTCATTTTTTAGATCAAAAAGTTGCCAATTAGTTTCTTCGATTGTTTTTACAGCTTTAAAATCACCTTTTCTGACCGCACAGTATCCTTGATGCTCCCAATACAAGTATTCTCTGTTAAGTTTAGTATTATCCTGAATCACGCTTAATAAACTCTTTCCTGGCATCTCATGAATAGTTTGACCATTATGAAACTTCTTTGGGTAGGGTGTGTCCGAAACTTCCAGTATGGTTGGCATTATATCTATTAAATGGGCTACCTCATTAGTAAATTTACCAATAAGTTTAATGTGATTTGGGTAATGCACAATCATGGGAGTTGAAATACCTCCTTCATAAGGTTTAACCTTGTATTCAAAAAACGGAGTATTTGAGGCATTTGCCCAGCCAATTCCATAAGAAACTGGTCCGCTAAAGTTCGGTTCATTAATTAAATTGAAGGGTCTGCTTCCTAATTCATCATACAGCTCTGCACAAGCACCATTGTCTGACAAAAAGAAAATCAGTGTATTTTTTAAGGTTTTTTTGACTTCCAAATAGTCTAAGAGTCTTCCTACGTTAGCGTCAACTGAATGTACTTGGGCAGCATAAACTGCCATTCTGTAGGCTACTGTATCTTTCTCATTTTGAGATAAATGCTCCCATGGTCTTACCCGTATATCTCTATCTGAAAAAGATAATTTCTTATCGACTAATTTCATTTTTACCTGACGGGCTAATCGTTGTTTTCTGACCTCATCCCATCCAATTTTATACCGATTTTTAAATTTTTCTATGTCTTCTTTTTTTGCATGCAGAGGCCAATGTGGTGCATTATAAGCCATGTATAAAAAGAAAGGTCTATCATTTTTTTGCTCTTTCAAAAACTTGATTCCATAATCTGTAAATGCGTCTGTTGTATAATAATTAGGGTCGTCAGGTGCTTCAATTTTTTCATTATCTAAGTATAATCCTCGCCCACCTTGAGGCTTAAAATAGCTCGTTGCACCAGCTAAGTGACCATAATATCGATCAAATCCACGCTGCAATGGCCATTTTTCTTTACCTTGCATTCCAACATGCCACTTACCTGTCATGTAAGTATTATATCCACTCGTTTTCAGCACTTCAGCAATAGTAACACTGTTTTTATTTAAAAAACCTTGATAACCTGGTGTTCCCCAATGAAATTGCTCCGGCTTTTCCGGATCTTCAGCCATTTGCCCAATCCCGGCTTGATGTGGATATAAACCGGTAAGTAAACTTGCACGTGTAGGGCAACAACGGCCTGTATTATAAAATTGCTTAAACCGGAGCCCCTTTTTGGCAAGTCTGTCAATATTTGGGGTCGGAATTTCACCACCATAAGATCCTATATCACTAAATCCCATGTCATCAACCATGATTATGATAATATTGGGTTTGCCTTTGGCTTCAAGTGATGTTTGTTTTGGTTGTGCTAAGACCACTAATGGGAAGAAAGCCAGTATTATTGAGCTTTTAAACATAATATTTTCTTTTTAGTTCTAACCAAGAATGCGGGTTGGTATTCTATATTACCTGGTGGCTTTGTATTTTTTGGTTACCAAGAAATCAATAAATCCTACAATCGCAAATTTGATTTTATTGTGATTTGTTTTTGATATATGTTATAAATTATTGAACTGCTAAATTAAACACCCACTGTCTGTTATTAGGCATCTTATTGAAATTAGCATATATTAAACATCTTCGGTACAGAGATTATTGCTTTAATTTTTACTTTGAAAAATCATCGTTTTTTCTGTTTGGCTTCTTTTGTTCTCTTGTAAATTGGCTTTTTTTTTGATTTTACTTATTTCTAATTTAGGCAATTCCATATGCATTATTGAAAAAATATTAATTTAGTGGATACTAAAAGATCTTTCAATGCTAAATTTATAGCCACTTTAAAGGCTGATTTTAAATTGATTATTTCAAACTTTCAAGTATCCTGAGTTGATTTAAAAGTAATTCAATTCTTTTATCAGCAACTCTATATTGCTTCAAAGCATTTTTTTAGATTTTTTACTTTTGAGGACCGGATTTCTTGCATTGCCACCTGGTTGCTGATGAGATTCCTGTTTATTTTAAAAGTTGTAAATCCAATTTGCGCTTAACTCCTTTGAAATTTGTTATTTCAACAGATTTAATTTCGTCGGTTAGAAAAAGTGATCTTGATGACTGGGAAAGGAAGGTATCACCATAGTAAAATTCAATCCTACGTTTTTTATTATTCTTAAAAACAAGTTCAGCAAAAAAATCATCAGGTTTTAATTTAATTGATCTTGATTCGTTTTTTGATTTTTGATTTTTCTCTTCGAAGACCAGCAGCCTTTCTTGATTTTGTGTTGCTATTAATAATTCCTGTCCATTAGCGCTTTGTATTTTTGCCAAACCTTTTCCATCTCCTTTTATGTAGAAACCACTTTCAGCAATGGAGAGGCTTTTGAAGTCTCCTTTTCCATTTCCTATTAAAACTAAGCCCATAAATGCATCATGACGGCCACTAAGTGGTTCCATTCCATAGTCATTACCTACCAGGAGTAAGTCTAGATTACCATCATGATTCATATCTTTACTAACCATACCAAAAATTGGTGCTATTTGTGCTTCCAGTGGTAATGCTTTGATTGTGAATTGACCATTGCCCATATTTTCTATATAACTGGAAGTCGTGTTGGTCAAAGTCATAGAAATTGCACCCTCCCTATCTTTCAATTTCCACAAATCATCCATAGAAGCCATTCCATATGATTTATAAGATGGATATTTTTTTCTAATGGATACTATTTGACTTATTAAATCATCTCTGGTGTGCATAGGATATGGTCTTCTTTTGCCATCATTACCCCTCTGGTAAGCAAAAATCATTGGATCTAATTTGCCATTTTCATCTAAATCTTTCGCGAAAAGTGATATAGGTTCATTAAATGAAGCCTTATAATTCGAATTTAATCCTAGATTTCCGGCCACATAATCAATATCACCATCATTATCAATATCACCCGATGTCAGACTATTCCACCATCCTGTATGTTTATCAATTCCGGACGATTGATTGATTGATTTAAATCCATTCCCTGTATTTTTTAAAAAAGTAATAGGTGTCCATTCTCCTGTTAGGACAAGATCTACAAGGCCATCTCCATCAAAATCAGACCATAAGGCATCCGTTACCATACCTATTTTTTTAAGTTCAGGGCAATATTTTTGGGTAATATCGTAAAATAAACCACCCCTGTTTTCAAGAATATAGCTGTTTGGTATCAGCGGGTAGGCTCCAGATACACTTCTTCCTCCAACAAATAAATCTAGATCTCCATCTCTGTCAAAATCAGCAGCACGCACACATGAACCATTACTAAGCTCAGTCGGAATTGCGGTGTGATCCCATTGAAATTTCCCTTTCCCATCATTGACGTATAATCGATCCTGATTAGAAGGGTGATCGGGTGGCAGTTCATAACTTCCGGTGGCAACATATAGGTCAAGGTCTCCATCATTGTCAGCATCAAAAAGGAGTACCCCCATTTCTTCTGTTGAATCGTTATCTTCTTGTTTGATTCTATTTAAATCCTTTGTGAATTTTCCATATTGATTCTGCATAAAAAAGACCCCCCGATTACCTGCGGATCCACCTATATAGAAATCATCATAACCGTTTTTATCAATATCCCCTATGGCAATTCCTGGTCCATATTGACTTAGCTTATGCGGTAGAGTTGGCTGTATATTGTAATCAATTGCATCTTGTTCCTTATGTAAAAAGTTTACTCCGTACATATTGGATACTTCATTGAATAACGTGTTTAAAATCTTGCTTTCTAGTTGAATATTAGTGCTTTTGGCGTCCTGATAGGATAGTTTAATAGTTTGGTTAACTTTTATATTTTTCAAAAGCTGGCTTTTCCCATCAGGCCATTTAACCTTTAGAGAGTCAATTAGTAAAACATTACCCAAGCCAAAGTGGGCTTGTGATTCAACTGAAGAGAGGTAACCGCGGCTTGGTTGATGTTCATAAACTTGTTGTCTATTATCTTTGCCATAATATATTTTGATGCTCGCTCCAATTCCTTTTACATTCTTATTGTCACCTTGAAGTATTACCTTAAGATTATTAAAATTATTGTTTTCAGTACTGTTTTTTAATGTATTTTCATACAAAAAAGCTTTTTGATTTATATTATTTACCAGAAAGTCTAAGTCGCCATCATTGTCTAGATCGGCATAGGTACCGCCATTTGAAAAGGATGGCTGTGTGATGCCCCAAGCTTCAGTTTTGTCCGTAAATTGAATGCCATTTGTATTTTTAAATGCATAATTTGAAATATTGACAATTGGTAAAGAATCAACCATGCCTAATGTAGCATTAACGCCAGTTCCATTATAACCTTGTCCATTGTTATAGACAATATAATCTAAATCAGTTACGTCACGAGGCAATCCATTGGTAATAATAAGGTCACGATACCCATCGTTGTCAAAATCTGCAATCAAAGGTGACCAACTCCAGTCTGTTTCAAATATACCTGCCATGTAGCCAATTTCACTAAACACAGGATGGCCTTCTGGCGTTATTCCCCTATTAAGTTGAAAAACATTTCTTAAATATTGAGGCTCATATCCAAATCTGTAGCTATTGAAGTAATTGTAATATTCATTACCACTAATGACTGTTTTTTTTCTCAAGTTGTTTTCAGGAAGCATATCTAAAGCAACTAGGTCAACCAGGCCGTCATTATTTATGTCTACAATATCAGTACCCATGGTATACCAACTGGTATGCTGAAAATAATCTGCTATTCTGTTTGAAAAGGTTCCATCCTGATTGTTGATATATAGTATATCATTAGCAATAAAATCATTACTTACATATATATCTGGCCACCCATCCAAATTAATGTCTGAAATACTCGCTGCATGACCCCAGCCTTCAATCAATATGTTGGCTTCCTTAGAAACATTACTAAATGTATTATTTCCATTATTGCGATAAAGCTTGTCAGTATTTAATGCAGTTCCATCTGTTAATTTAGGTCGGTAAGTTATAGGTGTATTTTTGTCATTTAATTGGTTGGTAACCAGATACATGTCAAGATCTCCATCTCTGTCATAATCAAAGAATGTAGACTGAGTGCTATAGCCTGTGTCTGCCAGACCATATGATTTAGCCATCTCTTTAAAAATAGGAATTCCATTTTCATTAAGACCTTGGTTTATATAAAGTAAATTAGTCCGTCTTAGCGTATCAACTCTAAATGAGGTTGATACATATATATCTAACCATCCGTCGGAATTGATATCTACAACTGAAATACCTGTAGACCAACGCCCCTCTCCTGTAACTCTGGCTACTTCAGTTATATCTTCAAATTTTAAAGAACCTTTATTTATATATAGTTTATTGGAAACCATATTTCCTGCAAAATAGACATCTAATAATCCGTCATTATTAAAGTCAGCAACACCCACACCTCCACCATTATATATGTTAGCTTGACTTAAAATATTTAGACTATCGCTCTCGGTAATAGTATTTTCAAATTTAATTCCGGTTTCTGAAGATGAAAGTAAATTGAATAGCGTTTTTTCCTTTTTAGAACATGAACTAATCAGGATAATAATAATCAAAACTAAAACCTGAAAATATAATTTGGAATATAATACATACATAAGCCTGATTGTTAGAGTTTTGGAATTTAATAATTTATATTGATTATGCTATTTATTTTTTTTTACCTTAGTTTTTACATTTATTTTTCTACATAATATCTTAAACTGCTAAATATTAGTTTTTGCCTATTTAGTAATTAAAGATTGCTTGTTTTATTGATAGATTTTGCTTTTATCGAGGAAATATTATTCAAATTAAAATTTATTTTGAAGCAATTATATATCTGTATACTTAGTCTTAGCCTTGTTTTTTCATGCAAACCTTCTGAATCTTTAAATTGGAGGAGTAGTGTTGAAAATGCCGAGTATCTGCATCGATCTATCAAAATAGTTACGGATGTAATGGTTCATGACATCTACTCTCCACCGGTGGCAAGCAGAACTTATGCTTATGTGATCATCGCAGGATATGAAGCTGCAATTCAGGGAAATACTAATTATTTGAGCCTGTCTGGACAATTGAATGATTTTGAACCCATTCCCGTACCTGATAAAAAAAAAGAATATTGTTTTTATTTAGCTTCTGTACATGCTATTCTGACAGTAGGAAAGTCAATGGTTTCATCAGAAGAAAAAATTGAAAGTTTTCAGGCCTCTATCATGAAAGAATTTATTTCATTAGGTGTTCCCGATGAAATTTATAATAATTCTATTTCATATGGTAATCAGGTTGCAGATCATATTTTGGCTTGGGCATCCAAAGACAACTATAAGCAAACCCGTTCATTACCAAAATTTTTCGTCAAGAATGACGATTCATCCTGGAAGCCTACACCTCCAAGTTATTTGAGGGCGGTAGAACCCAATTGGAATAAGATCAGAACTTTTTTAATTGATTCAGCTCAGCAATTCAGACCAGTTCCTGCAACACGCTTTTCAATAAAAAAGGACAGTCAATTTTATCAGGAGGCTCTGTTTGTTTACACAAACGGTTTGGCTTTATCGAAAGAACAGTCAGAAATAGCAAATTTTTGGGATTGTAATCCATTTAAAATGAGTGTGAATGGTCATGTAATGTTTGCAACTAAGAAAATCTCCCCGGGAGGCCATTGGGTCAATATAACCCGCCTTAGTTGCAGAAAAGCTAATGCTAACTATATTCGTTCTGCAGAAGCGTACACTATTTTAGCATTAACTATAGCCGATAGCTTTATCAGTTGTTGGGATGAAAAATACAGGAGCAATGTGGTTAGGCCTGAAACATATATTAACCAATACATCGATAAAAACTGGATTCCTTTACTTCAAACACCGCCATTTCCGGAATATACCAGTGGACATAGCGTTATATCCTCTGCATCTGCCGTGGTTTTAACAAAATTATTTGGCAATAATTTTTCATTTTCTGACTCTACTGAATTAGAATTCGGAATACCTGCTCGTGATTTTAAATCTTTTGTAAGTGCCGCTGAAGAGGCCTCAATAAGTCGGTTTTATGGGGGCATACATTATATGCCTTCAATTGTTAACGGTATGAAAGAAGGCAAAGAAATTGGAGATTTTTATAATCGAAAACTTAAGACCAGACGAGAAAATTATAGGCCTAATTGATAATTAAAGAATTCTACTAATTATTTTACTTCATTTAGTTAATTATTTCGAAAAGTATCAGTTGATGCCTTTAGATATTCATTTCGGTAGTTATGGGGTTGTTGCCCCATGACAGTTTTAAATTGTTTATTAAAATTAGAAAGGGTCTGAAATCCACATTCATATCCTATGTTTTCAATGTTCATTTTGTCTTCTTTCAATAATTTGCAAGCATGCTTAATTCTGATTTCCTTTAAAAAGTCTGAAAAAGTCTTATTTACGCGTGATTTGAAATATCTGCTAAAAGAAGTTCGGGTCATATTGACTATTTCTGCAACATCATCTAACCTAACGTGATTTTTATAATTTCTCATCACATATTCAAAAATTTTATTCATTCGGTTTGTTTCTGCTTCTGTATTTGAAGAAACCAAATGATTATGTGTAACGTAATTACACTCATTGGATTTAGCCATAACATCTAATATTTCAAGTAATTTAATTATACTCTCTATACCCTTTAATTCAAGTAGATCGTGCATCATTTTGCCAATCTGAACTTTGGTATTTCCTCTTATTTCAAGCCCTCTAACCGACCTTTGGAAAAGTCTATTAATGCTTTCCATCTCTTCTTTTTGCAAAAGAGCTTCACCCATAAAATGATCATGAAAATAAATTACAATGACTGTGGAAATCAATTGGCTTTCCTTTTCAAAATATTTGTTATCACTGCGCCAAACATGTGGAAGATTGGGCCCTGTAAATACCATATCCGAAGCCTTAAATGATTTAATGCTATCACCCACGAAGCGTGTTCCTTCTCCCTTTATTACATAAGACAGTTGATATTCAGGATGCAAATGAAAGGTAGGATCAAAATGCGGTGCAACTATTTTTTTAATAATGAACGCCTTATGAGCAGGAATAGCTGATTTTGGTATTATATGATGCATGATTTACAAATATTATCATAACAGATTAAAATATCTGTTATTAATGATACAATATAGTCATAATTAGATAATAAATAGTAAGTTTTGACTTTTAAATAAATATATAATTGTATTCACATTAGTATTTTAAAAAAAAGTTTGTAAACGAGTTATTTTTATAATCTCTCATTTATCACTTGTGTTACAGGTAATTACAACTTGCAGGGAACTATGAAATGCAATATTTACCCGTTTATTGAAGTTATTTATTAATAAAATAGAATTAATTGAAACAATAGAGTTTATAGAACTAATAACCATAGAAGGGAGGTAAATCATTCCAATTATTTTAACTATCGATTTGTTTAATCTTAATGAACTAAAAACTAAAAGTAAAATGAAGAACTTACTGCCAAATAATAGTATACGATTTGAGCAATCTAATTTGAAAGGAGTATTAAATAAAATGAGATTTTATTTGTTAATAATCACTCTTTTCATGTTTTCAATTAAAGGTTTATATGCTCAGCAAAAAACCATCACAGGAAAAGTAACATCTCCCAGTGGTGAATTACTCACAGGAGTGAGTATAAAAATAAAAGGAACTAGCACAGGTGTTAGTACAGATGTGAATGGTAAGTATACACTTACTCTTCCCAATGGCTCAGGCACCTTGGTTTTTACCTATTTAGGTTTCTTAACTCAGGAGATTGCTCTTGGTAACGAATCTACTCTTGATGTAGTTTTGAGAGAAGATAATCAACAATTAAGCGAGGTGATTGTAACTGGTTATGGAACTCAAAGAAGAGAATCTATAACAGGTGCTGTTGCCTCTATTTCAGCAAAAGATCTTGAAAAAGTACATGGAGGATCTCAGGTAAGTACAGGTTTAGCAGGAAAATTACCGGGTGTAACTTTCCGAATGCCTGATGGAAGACCAGGTGCTGCTGCAACTGTTCAAATTCGAAATATGGGAAATCCATTATACGTGATTGATGGAATTCAGCAAGACGCACGTCAGTTCAATAACATTTCAGCTAATGATGTAGAAAGTATCACAATATTAAAGGATGCCTCGGCGGCCATATATGGTGTTAGAGCGGCAAACGGTGTTGTAGTTGTCACTACTAAAAAAGGTGGTAAAGGCGATCGAAGTACTATTGGTGTTGATTTGTTCACAGGTTTTCAAAATTGGACCAGGTTTCCTGATGTAGTGAATGACTCTTACCAATGGTATTTAGGAAAGGCTGATGCAGAGATGAATCATTTGGGTGCTACAACAGTTACTAAAGCAGAATTAGCCAAATATCAAGCTGGTACTGAAAGAGGTTATCAAAGTTTCAACTGGAAAGATATGATAATCCAGGATAATGCGCCTTTGTATCAGCAGAGTATCAATGCTTCAGGTGGTTCAGATAAAATCAATTATTATGTTTCCGGTAGTAATTTATTCCAATATGCTGTATTAGGACGTGAATTTACATATGGCCGTAAAAATATCAATAGTAATATTGATGCCAACATAACTAAGCGGTTAAAAGTGGGTGTGGGAATTAACGCCTATAATGAAGTAAGAGATAACCCTGGAATTCCAGGTGGTGATGATTATAATTTACCACGCAGAGCAATTCTTTGGAATAGACCATGGGAGCGTCCATATGCTAATGATAATCCTGAATATATTAATGATATTGGTCATAATGAGTCAAATTGGGCTTATAACAATAAGAAAAATGGTGGTTATGCCAATGATAGAAGACGATATGGCACAGCAAGATTTACTGCTCAGTATGATATCCCTGGAATTAAGGGATTACAAGCAAAGGGATCATACGCTTATGGCCTTGAAGATCGCTTGGTAGATGGACATGAATACACCTATAAAACGTATACCTATAATGCGACTAATGATACCTATAGAGCCACCGGAGGTAGTATAAATCCGTGGAGGGAACGTAGGACTCAAAAGATAGAAAAAAATAACTATCAGGCAGGTTTTAACTATAATAATTCTTTTGGTAAACATACCTTAGGCGGATTACTTATTGCAGAGCGCTATGACGTTAGAGATAAGGAAGTTTTTGCAAAATCTGTACCAGCAACTAATGTGCTCCCTCTGATGTATTTTGCAAATGTTGATAGATATGATGATTTAGATAATCAGGAAGCAAGAATTGGTTATATCGGTAGATTAAACTATAGTTTTGACAATAAATATTATCTTGAATTTTCGGGTAGGCAAGATGCTTCCTGGAAGTTTGCTCCTGACCGTAGAAAAGGATTTTTTCCTGCTGGATCTGTAGGTTGGAGAATTACTCAGGAGAAGTTTATGAAATCTTTATTAGGTCAGAACAGCAAGTTAGATGATCTAAAGTTCAGAGCTTCTTATGGTGTTGTGGGTGATGATGATAATGGAGTCTCACCAACTGATTATTTAGCTGGATACAATTATAATATCGGATATGGAATTCTAGATAATAACGCAATTGTTGGTTCTAGAGACAAAGGATTACCGATTACCAATATTTCATGGTACAAGAGTAAGATTTTAGATATTGGAGCTGATTTCTCTTTATTTAATAGTAAATTAACTGGTAGTGTTGATTATTTCAACAGATTACGTACAGGTTTGAGGGGCCGTTTCTATGATATTGTGGTACCGAATGAGGTTGGTTTTACCTTGCCGGATCAAAATATTAATAAAGATAAGCAGAGTGGTGGTGAGATGGCTCTTTCCTATAATGGTACAGCTGGCGGTGTCAGATTTAGTGTTGGTGGAAATTTATCTTATGCCAGAAGTAAATTTGTTTCATCATACAAACCAATTTTCTTTAATTCTTGGGATGAATACCGCAATTCACGTGAAGGAAGATTTGAAGGATTATTTTGGGCTTACGATGTAGAGGGTCAGTTTCAATCACAAGAACAAATCAATAATCACACAGTAAATATTGACGGGCAAGGTAATAGAACCTTACTCCCTGGTGATTTAATTTACAAGGATATTAACGGTGATGGTAAAATTGATGGTTATGATGAAAGACCACTTGGATATGGCACGAATCAGCCCGTAATCAATGGTGGATTTAACTTTACAATGGCTTGGAAGGGTTTTGATTTGGCTGCTGATTTTTCAGTAGGATCTATGTATACCTTTAATGCTACGGATGAACTTCGCATTGGTTATTCTTTAAATGGTGGGGCATTAAATACTATTTTAACTGACAGATGGCGCCGTCAGGATGCATTTGATTTGAATAGTACATGGCAATCAGGAAAATATCCTCCATTAAGGTTTGATGTTGCCTCTCATAGCTCTGTCAACAAAAATGCAAATTTCTGGCTACATAATGTAACGGCAATTCGTGCCAGAACAATGGAAATTGGATATGCTATACCTAAATCGTTGATTAGTAAGATCAATATTCAAAAAGCTAGAATCTTTTTAAATGGTCATAACTTATTTTCTATTGACAATTTAAGCAAGTTTGGTGTTGACCCTGAAGTTCAAAATACAAATGGATTGCAGTACCCACAAAATTCATTTGTTAACATGGGTGTAAACATTACTTTATAATCATTTTAATTAAATTAATATGAAAAAGAAATTTTTAATAGCAATAATCACTCTGTTTATACTAAATCAGGGATGCAAAAAGGATTCTGAGTATCTGGATATAAAGCCTACCCAGGTGCTAAGTACAGAATTAGCATTTAGTGACGCAGCTCAAGTTCTATCTATTCTGGCTGATCTCTATACACGTCAATATGATGATTCAAGAATCGCAGATTGGCGAACCGTTGCTGATTTCAATGAGGCTTTCTATTCTCAAAATGATCAGTATAATACCTATCACGGGAATAATTCCTGGGGATTTACTGGTCCGAATAACTTTTGGGTCAACTGGAATTATACCTATATAAGAGAGTTGAATCTATTTATGGAGCGTTGTGCTACCTCAACTGCCCTAGATGCTGCAACAAAGACTTTATATATAGCTGAAGCAAGATTTCTTCGTGCCAGCTATTATTTAACTCTAACCAGACTATATGGAGGTGTTCCATTGATTTTAAAATCTGTGGAATATGATGGAAGTGGAAATACAACTTCCCTGCAAGTTGCGAGACCTAAAGAATCAGCCATGTATGATTTTATTATCAGCGAGGCAGAGGCATTGAAAGTTTTGCTTCCTGCCAATTCAGCTACGAAAGCTCGTGCAACTAAAGCTGCCGCATTAGCTATGGAATCCAGAGCTGCTTTAAGTGCTGCATCTATTGCAAAATATGGGGCTTCTACCCCGAGTGTAACTCTTTCTGGTGGCGAAGTGGGGATTCCAACCTCATCAGCTAATGGATATTATACCATTGCTTTAAGGTCTGCAAAAGAAATCATTGATGGATCAGCAGGTAATTATTCATTGTACAAAAAACAACCTAATAATTTATCTGAAAATTTTGCTGCTATCTTCTATGATAAAACTCAAAACAATGAAGTTATATGGGTTGATGATTATGCGCTGAAATTTAGAAGGCACGGATTTACACAGGTGAATCAGCCTCGTTTTGGTGCAGAAGAAGAAGAGGGTGGGCGTATCAATCCATCACTAAATTTGGTTCAATCATTTGAGAAATTGGATAATACCTTTGCTCCTCTGGCTACCAATACAAGCAGTGGTGACTTTATTTACTATACTAACCAAGAAGATATATTCGCTGGCAGAGATGCACGGTTGGCTGGGACAGTAATTATCCCGGGTTCAAGCTTTAAATCAAGACCAGTTGATATTTGGGCGGGAGTTCAGCTAGCAGATGGCACAGTAATTACCGGGGGGGAGCGCGGTTCTCAAAGAACCTTACCTGGTAAATCTGCCCCAGAGCAAGTTGTTGGATTTGATGGGCCAATAAGTGGTATCGAACATTCAGCCCAAACAGGCTTTTATATTCGTAAATATAATGATCCGGCTATTGGTTCAGGACAACGTGGTATTGGAAGTGCTGTTTGGCAGGTAAGATACCGCTATGCAGAAATATTATTGAATGCAGCTGAAGCTTCTTTCGAATTAGGACAGGCTCAAGCTGCGGCTGATTATATGAATCAGGTACGTGCCAGAGCAGGCTTAGTTATTCCATTAACTGCAGCTGAAATTACTTTTGATCGCATTGTTCATGAAAGAAGAGTTGAGTTTGCATTTGAAGGTCAATACTTTTATGACTTAAGACGTTTCAGGATTGCTCATAAAGTATTTGATGGGGTTTCATTGAATCAGGCAGATTTATTGAGTAACTTATCTAGTGCAACAAAACGAAGTACGCAGCCGTATGGCTTATTACCTTATAAATATTATGCGCCAGGTTCTCCAAATAATGGAAAATGGATTTATAAAGTTAATTTATCAGGTAGGGTAACAGGAAGCGATAACTGGCAAATGGGTAATTATTATAGTCAGATTACAGATGATATTCTGACAAATAACCCAAAGCTAGTAAAACAACCTAATCAGTAAGTATTAATTTTAATGTATTAATTATGAAAATCAGATTTCATTTTTTATTGTTCCTAGCGCTATCTACTGTTCTTTTATCATGTAAAAAGGACAATTATGATGCACCGAAAGCTAGTTTAACTGGTCGCATAGTATACAAGGGCGAGCCACTTAATTTCGAATATGATCGGGTAACCTATGAGTTATACCAACCTGGTTTTGGTAAAACAGGTCCAATTACCAGTGTATTTACACCTGAAGGTTCGTTTGTTCATCTACTTTTTGATGGCAATTATAAAATGGTTGTTCCTGCAGGTCAAGGTCCGTTTGTTTGGAAAAATACTTCTGCAGGTAAACCTGATTCTGTTGCTATAACATTGAAGGGAAGTACTAATCTTGATATTGAGGTTATGCCTTACTTTATGGTTAGAACTCCAACCTTGTCTTATGCTGCAGGTAAAGTTAGTGGCAATTGCAAGCTTGAAAAGGTTGTTACAGATGCAAATGCTAAAAACATAGAGCGTGTTACTTTGTATATCAGTAAAACTCAATTTGCAAATTCACAAACAAATGTGGCTTCTGTAAATTTGGCTGGAGCTGCAATAACAGATTTAAATAATGTTAGTTTAAGTGTTAATGTACCAACACTTATTCCGACTCAAAATTATGTATATGCTTCTATTGGTGTAAAGTTTGTAGGTGTAGATGATATGATTTTTGCGCCAACCAAGAAAATTACTTTCTAATTTTTCTCTCAATTTTTCTTTTAAGTCACCCAAAGTAATTTTTGGGTGACTTTTGTATATACTGATTTTTAATGCTTTATTAACCAGGGAGTAATTTAGTTGTCCATCATTTAATTTAATTCATGCTGCTACAAAATCTATTTCAAGAAACAATCAACCAAAAGAAAACTGATTTATTTGTTCTAAAGAACCAAAATAATCTAGTTGCTACATTTACCAACTATGGTGCCCGTTTAGTCAGTTTGTTAGTGCCTGATAACAAAGGTGAATTTAGAGATGTGGTGCTTGGTTTCTCTAGTTTAAAAGCATATAAAAATTCATCTGAGTCATATTACGGCTCTATAATTGGAAGATTTGCAAACCGAATTTCAAAAGGAAAATTCACTTTAGATGATAAAAAATACAATTTATTCATTAATAATGGTGTAAATAGTTTACATGGAGGAGCCAAAGGATTTCAAGATATGGTTTGGGATGCTACTCAAATTGCTCATAATAAAATTGAGTTTGAATATGTTTCAAGAGACATGGAGGAAGGATATCCTGGTGAATTGAGGGTAAAGGTAACTTATTCACTTAGTGATATGAATGAGTTAATTATAGATTACGAAGCTAAATCAGATAAAAAAACAGTAATTAATCTTACTAATCACGCATTTTTTAATTTGAATGGAGAAGGTAATGGGTCTATTTTAGATCACCAATTACAGATTAATGCAAATCTTTATACTCCAATTGATTCTTCATTAATTCCCACAGGAGTTATGGATGATGTGTCAGGAACACCCTTTGATTTTAGAAAGTCGACTCTAATTTCTGAGCGTATTAATGATAATCATATTCAGTTGGATTATGCTAGGGGATATGACCATAATTTTGTTTTGAATCTTCAAAAAACAGATAATTTGTTTCATGCAGCAAGTATTATTGGGGATAAATCCGGTATTTTAATGGAGGTTTATACCCTTGAACCAGGCATCCAGTTTTACAGTGGTAATTTTATGGAGGGTAATTGCACATTGAAAGGTGGGGCTAAAAATTTTTATAGAACTGCATTTTGCCTTGAAACTCAGCATTTCCCGGATTCCCCAAATCAACCTGCATTTCCAAGTACACAATTAAACCCGTCTGATTTTTACAAGACAATTACAGTCTATAAATTTCCATGATTTTTTTTATAATATAAATGACATTTATGAAGATTGTTACTTTAAGAATTTTTGCAATTAGCTTTGTGCTAGTCGTGCTTTATGCTTTTTCAATTAATGGTAATAAATTACAAAGTAATCTGCTTAAGGATGAGCGGCCAAACATTATTATCATCATGGTTGATGATATGGGCTACTCTGACCTGGGGGCTTATGGAAGCGAAATAAGTACTCCTAATATTGATCAATTAGCTTCATCAGGATTGATGATGAATAACTTTTATAATGCAGCCCGCTGTTGTCCAACAAGAGCTTCTTTATTAACCGGGCAGTATCAACATAAGGTTGGACTTACGAGAAATGGGGAAAGCATGACTTTTAATGGCCTGACGATTGCTGAGGCACTTAAACAAAATGGTTATGAAACAGCCATGGTCGGTAAATGGCATTTATCTAAAGCTCAGCCATTAAAAAATCAAGCGAAACATTTAATGTGGTTAAATCATCAATATAACCCAGATACTTTATATGCTGATGTTAAAACCTATCCTCAAAGCAGGGGTTTTGAAAAATATTATGGAATCATTTGGGGGGTGGTTAATTGCTATGATCCTTTTTCTTTGGTGGAGGGAATTAAAACTGTAAAAACGGTGTCTCCAGATTACTATACTACTCATGCTTTTACGGATAAAGCTATTGAATATGTTAATGGCTTTAAAAGCAAGCCTTTTTTTATGTACTTAGCTTATAATGCACCGCATTGGCCTGTTCAGGCTCCTGCTAAAACTATTAAGAAATATGAAAATACTTATTTGGGAGGTTGGGATAGTCTCAGAAAAGTGCGATATAACCGGCTCTTAGCTAAAAATATCATTAATCAGAAGGAATATCCTTATGAAGCATATGAAGAATCTGCCATGAAATGGAGCTCATTAGCAGCTTTACAAAAAAAGAATTCTTCAAAAAGAATGGCTACTCATGCCGCAATGGTTGATGAAATAGATCAGGGAGTTGGCAAATTGATTATGCAATTGAAAGCAAATGGCCAATATGATAACACTGTTATTTTTTTCCTTTCTGATAATGGAGCATCTCCTGAATTCATTAATGTACCGGGATATGATCGACCATCGGCTACAAGAAAGGGTATTAAATTACAATATGGCGATGTTAATTATCATGATATAGGGTCTGATATTTCATATACTACTATTGGGAGTGGGTGGGCCAATGCATTAAATAGCCCTTATCGGTTTTGGAAAGCTGAATCATATAATGGGGGTATAAAAACACCCATGATTATCTCAGGACCTGGTGTTACAAAGGGAATGAATAATTCTATAGCACATGTAATGGATATCATGCCTACTTGCTTAGAATTATCAAAAACTACGTATCCAGGTACATTTAATGGTCATAAACTCAGTTCCATAGATGGCCATAGTTTAGTATCAATTATGAAAGGGAAGAAGAAAAATAATTATGATAATTTATTTTTTGAACATGAAGGCGGTAGAGCATTAATTTCAGGTGATTATAAAATTGTTGCTTTGAGAAAGGGAGAATGGTCATTATTTAATATTGCGAAAAACAAAACTGAGACTTTGAATTTAGCTAAAACAGAGCCTAATAAATTAAAGGAAATGGAATTAAAATGGAATTTTTGGGCTAATGAAATGGGATTGAATAATAAGCCTATTCCTTAAACATAGGGATCAAAAAGAGAGAGATATATTCATCTCTCTCTCTTTGAAAGAAACTATAAGTATTTTTTAGCTTATTAAGCCGATTCTTCAAGTTCTACTGGTTTATAACCACCCTTTTTTGAAACGAAAAATATGATCATCCCAATGTATGCAATTAACATCAGCAGTGGGAAAAGTGCAACTGTTCTAAGTGCGCTTTTTTTCGCATCATTTTGAACAATATTAATGGTTTCAACAGTTTCTGGTGTTGCATCTAGAAGTTTATTTGCATCAATGGCCATGTATGGGCCAAATAAACTTTTCTTTTCTACAGTAACATATGTAGCGTGTAGTTCAGTTTTGTTTTTGGTGTCATAAATTAATAGATTTTGTTCTAATTGCTTATCTTGTACGAAGCCTAATATAACTGCTCCTATTACTCCCACGCCCATCATTCCTACTGCCCCAGTAAAATTCAATGCAAGTGCGCCACCCTTTGGAAATTGTTCAGAGACTACACCAAGCATCGTAGGCCAGAAATAGGTCTTTCCTAATGCATATACGGTTGCTGCAACAATAATCATGTAACCTGATGAATAGGATAATAAGTATAATCCGCTTGCCGCAATAGCGGAACTTAAAGCTAATAATCCAATTGGTGATAGTTTATGAACAATTGGGCCTGAATAAAATCTAAGGAAAGCCATAATAATAGATGTATATATTAAAACCCAGCCTCCCTGTAGTCCCATTTGTTGCATTGCTGGAGTCATTAGATCACTTATCCAGCTATCAGTTCCTAATTCAGTTGTTGCTAGTGGAACCATGATAAGAAGTAGCAGTATAAACAATGGCCTACCTAAGGATCTGACATAGTATCCGAAAACACTGACTATTAAAAGAGTGATAACTACGCTTACAATTGTTGCCCAGGCAAATAGATTACCTAATTGAAACATACTTAGTGATATAATAATCAGGAATCCTAAAATACCAACTTCTTTAAGCATGTCTAAATAAGAAACCCCAGCCTTTACTCTTTCGTTAACAGGGAATTCTTGCTTTACAATTATCCATCCATAAATAATTGTAGGAAGCATAATCAGGCCAATTATTATTTCCCAGGGTAATTTTTGGTTAATCATTGCCAGGCCTACTATTCCTCCTGCAACCATACCAACTGGCCAAGCTGCGTGAAGTATATTTAACCATTTTGTTTTCTCTTTTGGGTACATGGTAGCTACCACAGGATTGACAACAGCCTCAACAGCACCATTGCCTAATGCAAAAAGAAAAGTTCCTACAAATAGCATCCAATAACCGCTGGCAAGTATTGTTATAATTACCGATACAACGTGGCAAACAAAACCAAAAATCATTGATTTTTTATAACCTATCTTATCTATTATAAGACTGAAAATCACAATACTAATTCCAAATGGCCAAAACCCTACTCCAAAAATTTCACCTTGCTGAGTTTTACTAAGTCCAAATTGGGTTCCCCAATCAACCATAATAAAGGCTCTGAAAACAAATCCAAATGCTGAAGCAACAATAGCCATGAAACAGCCCCAGAATAATAATTTCTTTGCCTTTTGATCTGTATCAAATTGATTAGTAATTTTTTGTTCTATACTCATAATGCTGTTTTTTAATCAGGTTAGTTTTCTATGTTTATTGGATAATAGATTAAGAATTAAATAATTTTTTATAAAATGCCAAACCATCAATTGCCAGTTCATCAGAACTATTTGCCAATGGGCGCCAAATACTGGCTGCTTTTGCAATTTCTTCCGAAACTTCACCGAAGGTTTCGATAACTATCGCCTTGTCATACCCTATATCATCTAATGCTTGTTTTATTCCTATCCAGTCAACATTGCCTGTTCCGGGTGTTCCACGATCACTCTCATTAGCCTGGATATGGCATAGTAATTCTTTACCAACCTTTCTGATGGTATCAGGAATACTTTTTTCTTCAATATTACAATGAAATGTATCTAGAGAAACTTTAATATTCGGATGATTAACTTCCTTAACTAAGGATAAGGCTTGATCAGCAGTATTAATCATATCAGTTTCAAATCTGTTTAATGGTTCAACACCAACGATTATTCCACAATCGTCGGCAATCTTTGATACTTTTATCAGATTTTCAATACACCAGGCTCTTTCTCTTTTTTTCTGATCGTCTGAAATGAATCTGGTTTTTCCAACTGCTGAATACACTGGTCCTCCAAATATTGGGCTATCCATAAATTTCGCAATTTCAATACATTCCGTTATATATTTTAACCCTTTTTCGCGTATAAGTGGGTCCGTATGGGAAATATCTCTTTCCGGACCAAATGCACCACTTATGGTCACCTGAAGTCCAGTTTGTTTTACTAAATCTTTTAACTTAACCCAATCGATCAAATCTTTTTGTTCAACTGCAACTTCAATTATGTCGAATCCCATTTCCTTGATTTTATAAACTAAATCAAATGAATTTGTATTAAATGGGGATACCCATAAAAATGTACTTACTCCAAATAGCATAAATATTAGTGTAGATAGTTAAACATTAAAAATAAAATCATTCAAATTTTGGTATGCTTATTCTTTTGCCATTATTCATTGCAGATTCATGTGCACAAATCCCAGCACAGGTATAATTTGCAGCAAAATCAACATCTATGGCAGAGTCTCTTCCTTCCATTATGGCTGCTACAAATTCCTGGACTAAATGTGGGTGTGATCCTCCGTGTCCTGCCCCTTGTACAAAGGAAACATGAGTTGGGTCATCTATTTTGTCTCTTTTTGTGAAATGAGAGATTTCGTTAATAAGTAACTGGTCTGTATCCGGTACATTGATTCGTATTGAATTTTCACCACCAGTAAATATCACATGATCTTCATCTTGCAGTTGCTCCCATTCAAATGACATCTTGGTGCCATAAACATCGTAACTTTCTCTGTATTGTCTAGTTACATGAAATAAGGATCGTGTAGCCTCTGCAATGACATCTGAATTTTTGAGTGTGAATGTGGCAGTTTCCACTGCAAACGGAGAACTATATTTACTAGTCAGATCATTACTTAATCGTCCGGAACCATGGCATACAACACTTTCTGCTTTGGTATTGTTTATTCTTAAGAGTGGTGCGATGGCATGAGTTCCATAAAGCATTGGGGGAAATCCTTTCCAATAATCAGCCCATCCGCTCAAACTCATATCTTGCATATGTGATCCTCTTACAAACTGTATTTGTCCAAGTTTTCCACTCTCAGCTAAGTTTAAACCAAAAAGGAACTCTTTTGTATATAATGCTGTTTCCATCATCATATATACTTT
>JBIHZP010000076.1:0-5998 GCA_044231315.1 Daejeonella sp.
TCATTGATAAATAGTTAAAACAAAAACATGTCTAAATGTTAATTAATATTCAATCTTGTATGCTATTATTCAAAACTAGGTATACTAATTCTTTTGCCATTATTCATAGCTGATTCATGAGCACAAATTCCCGCGCAGGTATAGTTAGCTGCAACATCTGCATCTACCGCAGAGTTTCTACCTTCAATAATCGCTGCTAAAAACTCTTGAACTAAATGAGGGTGTGATCCACCGTGGCCAGCACCTTGTAAAAAAGATACATGGTTAGGATCATCAATTTTTTCGCGTCTGGTAAAATGAGCAATCTCTTCTATTAGCATGTTATCTGTATCTGGAACATCTATTCTTTCCGCATTCTCACCGCCATCAAAGATTATATGTTGCTCGTCTTGAAGTTGTTCCCACTCAAAAGACATTTTTGTTCCGTAAACATCATAGCTTTCTCTATATTGTCTAACAACATCGAACAATGATCGAGTTGCTTCTGCAATAACATCTGAATTTTTTAAGGTGAATGTTGCTGTTTCTACAGCATATGGCGATCCATAACGTTTTGCAAGATCATCGCTTAAACGGCCCGAACCATGGCAAACTACTGTGTCTGCTTTTGTATTATTAATTCTTAGCAATGGAGAAATAGCATGAGTTCCATTTAACATGGGGGGAAATCCCTTCCAGTATTCTGCCCAACCTTCCATACTCATATCTTGAATATGAGACCCTCTGACAAATTGAATCCTTCCGAGTTTTCCGCTTTCCGCCAACTCTAAACCATAAAGAAACTCTCTGGTATATAATGCTGTTTCCATCATCATATATACTTTTTTTGCCCTCCTTTTTGCCTCAACAATTGCTTTGCAATCTTCAACAGTCATTGCCATTGGTATAGTACATGCGGTATGCTTATTCGCATTTAAAGAAGCAATAGTCATTTTTGCATGTTCAGGTACTGGAGTAACAATATGAATTGCATCAACATCATCTCTTCCTAAAATATCTTCAAAATGCTCAAAACAAAGATTTTTATCTAAGTTAAATTTTGTTGCAAGTTCTGCTATAGTTTCTTTATTTCTTGTGCAAATACCTACTGCCTTAATGTTTGGATGACTCTTATAAATTTGAATAAATTCTTTCCCAAAGCCCATGCCTACAATAACTATGGTAATTTTTTTTTCGTTCATGAGTATTTAATCTGTTAAGTAATTGATTAAAGATATTCTGTCTACTAAATGTGTTTGATGTTATTTATTTTTTTAAACCTATTAAATTATTTATTTTTTCAAAAAATTATTTCCTGAATGAAACCCATTTAACTGCATTTTTCAAGAGTGTTTGATAGTTTGCAATGTTATGTGATTCTGCATCATGCCCAAGTGCTATTCCTACAACTCTTGCTTTAGGGTTCTTTACCACAAATATTGACGGGAAAATTTTTTCTGAGCCTGCGACAGTGTTATTAGCTAAAACCTCAATTCCAGGCCCTTTTGTGTCAGGAATGAAATAGTATCTTTCATCCTTAAGTGTAAATTTTTGTTCAATCCCTTTTGTTACAGGATGATCTGGATTTATAACTTCTATCTGGAATGCACCATATCGGTCATGACCCCTTGATCCACCACTCGTAAGTTGTAAATTATATTCAGGCCAGTCCTTCCAGTTATACCATAGTGCTGCATGTAAAAAAATTATTCCTTTACCTGCATTTGCAAAATCAAAAATAGATTTGCGGGATAATTCACTTTTTATTGGTTGGTTATTACTCATTATCAAAACATCGTTCACTTTTAGATATTCTGCAATAGAATCTGTATTTGTAGTGTAGGTTACCTTACAAAGACCATCTTGACTCAATGTATTGACATCTGCATTTTTATACCAGAGGTCAAAATTATGAGACGCTCCACCACCAACAAGCAATACCCTTATGCTTTTTGATGACGCTTTTTTGCCCGTAGATTTAACAGCACAAGATGTTATCGACATAGCCAATAGTATCATTAGTACTGGGTATGCTAATTTAGATTTTAGGATAAAAAAAAGATTTGCTCTCATATTTAATGTATTATTTGTAATTGATATCTACATTTATTTTGTGACCCTCATTATTCCATTCATTCCTCTCCAATGGCCAGGAAATGTACAGACAAAGGGATAATCACCAGGTTCTGTTGGTGCTGTAAAAGTTAATTGGAAACTTTCTTCAGGATTTAACAATTTAATTGATTGAAGTACTTCAGGTATGGAGGGGATATAATTTTTATTTGCGGCTTTGGGATCTCTTAACATTGCATCAGCTGCAGCTCCAACTTTTTCTAAGCTTTTTGGTTTGATTATTAAAAAATTGTGCTGCATACCATCTGGATTTTCAAAATCAATAGTTACCTTTTGACCCGCTTTAACGTTAATCAGTTTTTTGTCAAACTGCATCATATCAGGTATCACTTTGATGTTAATTACGATTGGTTTTAAAACAGGTTTTTTCCTAATAGTTTCAGCTTTCACCTCCAACTTTGAAGGTGCTTTTAATTCAATTGATGAGTTTTGCATTTCACCTCTTAAAGCAAATACTCCTCCCCTCGTAGGTTCTTCATAATTTCCAATTTTATCTTCACCCTCAAGATCTTTGGCAATTCTAAGCTCTTGAATTAAAGATTTAGTAAATAATGAAGGTGCTTTCGCATTTGCAACTTTTTTACCGTCAAGTTCAATAGTAATTTCTCCATTTTGTGTTATACTAGCCAATAAGTCGAATTTTTCTGGAAGTGGTTCTGTTGTAGTTGCTGTATAAGATTTACCTTCCATGTTTACCGTTAAGTTCAATTTTCCGTCTTTTATATATAAGCCATATCCATCTGATTTGCCACCTTGAGCTATAATTACACCCTGTAAACTTTCCCCTCTGGTAATCATGGATGATTTAATGAAAATTTCTTTACCTTTTACATCTGGTGAGGAAACAATGGGGTTTCTTCTGTCCAACACGTAAATTTCCTGCCTTACTAATTTCGCCAAACGCTGACTGAAATTTAATTGCTCATTATTAATTGATTGATCAATCACTGAACTTGATGCTAGGAAACCTTCACGGTGACTAATTGCAGCTGCAAACAGCGCTTTTGAAAGCCATTCATCTTTTTCATTTTCCGGATTTTTACTTGCCTCTTGAAGTAGTTTGCCTAATTCGTTTGAAGGAGGTAAGGCTGCAATTGCTAATAAAACACTTTTACGAACTCCCAGATTAGGATCTTTAAGTAAATTATTTGTTTGAATCGCTTCTATAGCTAGTTGGTTGGAGGGTAAAACGTCAACAGCAGCTTTCCTTACTCCAGGTGCAGGATGCGAAAAAGCCTTTTTCAATACAGAAAAAGCTTCTAAATTGGAACCATCTAATACCCCCAGACCTTTTAAAGTCCATAAAGCATGTACTGCAGGACTATTTAAACCAATTTCATCAACTGTTTGCTTATTTATTATTTGATAAAGTCCAGTAAGAGCTGACTGATCTTTTGACTCAACAAGTAAGCGCTGAGCAGTCATTCTCCAAAACATATTGTCACTTTCCAAAGCTGCAATTAGACCAGGGATGTCATTTTTGGAAAGTTTTGTTGGTACATAAGTTTTAGCCTTTTTATACACAATTCTATAAACTCTACCTCTATCTAAATCTCTTAAATTAGTTTCTAATGCATTACCCTGTCCTCTTTTTTGGTCTGCCAGGGTTAGTGGAAGTATGACTTCTGTTGGGGCTTGTCTAGGGACAAACGTGTTATGCTGGATAACAAAATTATACCAATCAGCAACCCATACAGCTCCGTCTGGTCCAACCTCAGCATGAACTGGACCAACCCATTCATCAGAACTTGCTAATAAATTCCATCCATCTTTTTCTATAAAACCTGCACCATTAGGCTCTATAATTGCATTATGAATAAGACGCATGGTCGGTTCAGTAATTAATGCAATCCTGTTCCAATATTCTTTCGGAAAGTTACGTGCAGTATATAAATGGTGACCTGCTGCAGCTGTAAATCCACCTATAACATCTACCTGACGTGAATTTGGAGTCATATTATGAGCATCATAATGACCATCAATTTTTTGAACGGCTTGAATGGAATTGCCTGCCAATTCCCTTTGCATGTATTTTGCTGGCATAGAATAATATGCACTATGCGTATTGTTTGCAGTAGAAATAAATACATTGTTGTCTTCAGAAAATCCAAGCCCCCATGTATTATTACTTGTTGGAGCTAAAAATTCAAAATTATTGCCATCAGAATTAAATCGATATACACCTTGGCTAAATCTGACATTACGGCCATTTAAAGATCCATTGAAACCTGAATATCCTAGCACTCCCCATATTTTATTATCAAAACCATATTGAAGGTTAGATGGGCCAGCATGGGTGTCATTCTTGCCAAATCCTGTTAATAAGTTTTGACGAATATCAGCTTTGTCATCCCCATCTGTATCTTTCATAAATACAAAGTTTGGAGCCATGGAAACAATTACACCTCCATTTGCAAACACCAGGCTGGTGGGGATATTCAAGCTATCTGCGAAAACTGTAAACTTGTCAGCCTTTCCGTCCCCATTTGTATCCTCACAGATTTTAATTCGGTCATTTGCTGCTCCATCAGTTTCAATAAATGTATTTGGATAATCTACGGATTCAACTACCCATAAGCGACCTCTTTCATCCCAGGACATAGCTATTGGATTGGTGATGTCAGGTTCTGCTGCAAATAGTTTAATTTCAAAATCAACAGGTACCTGAATTAATTTCATTGACTCTTCTGGCGTTAATCCTGGTTGAATTTTGGTTACTAGATGTCGCGCGGTATAATCTGAAATACTATCAGGATAAATACTTACGTCAGGTATTTTTAGGTTTGCAATTTGTTGTTTGACTTCGTCACCAACTGCCCATAATATTCCATTGGTTACCAATTTTAGAAAGTTCGATTTTTTCCAGGTAGTATCATTGTGGCCATATGCGGTGTAAAAAACTCTTCCTTCTCCTTGTTTTCTAACCCAAGTATATGGTTCATGTTTTGAGCCCTGAATATTTTCCATTAAAATGGTCATATCAGGATTTAATTTTTGATGAACATAGGTTTCATCTATTGTTTCAAATTCGCTTACTCCTTCTAAAACTGGATGAGATTTATCCAATATTTTTGTTGTAAAAGCTCCATTTCCATGGGATAGAAATTGACCCCCTACAGCACTTATGTACCATTCTGAGTTCTTAAAGCATCCTGATGCAGAATGCAGTGGAATTAATCCTTTTCCTCCTTCAACAAATCCCTTTAAAGCAGCTTCCTGTGATTCGGAAATTTTTTCATGATTGGCATAAATTACAAGACCATCATATTTATTTAAATTATCGGTATTCAAATCATTAAGATCTGTTGTATAGGTAATATTAATACCCTTATTAAATGCAGCAATAGATAGCCATGGAGCGTATTTCCCTGAGTCATGATGCTTGCCTGTATTACCTAAAAATAATACTTCCGCTCGTCTTTCACTCTCTATTTTTTTTGCAGTGCTACTTGTGTTAATCAGCGCTTTACTTGAACACCCTAAGATGAAAAAACAGCCAATAATAAAAATTGAAATTATTTTCCCCATTCGAATTGATATTAAATTAAATTAATTAGCAATATTAATTTTTATTATAATTCAAAACTTACTAAATATTATCTAATTCTGACTTTATTATATCATTAAATTTAGTATTTTAAAAGTTATTTGGATAACATTATTGAATGTTTCTTATAATTTTCCAAGTTTCGGTTTTTTAATTTAGTATCAATTAACTATCAGACGACTTACTTTTAATTCAAAACTAATGATTAAAATTTTCGATATTTTGATGATCCTAATAGCCTCATTCTTCTAATTAACCAATTCCGATCAGGTAGTCGAATAGATTAATCTCTGTAGGAATCTGCAATTTCTTGCGTAATCGGTAGCGACCAATTTCCAC
>JBIHZP010000033.1:0-9299 GCA_044231315.1 Daejeonella sp.
TTGCTTTTGATCCTTCAAACAATTCATTAACCGTACCCAGGAACAACTTATTCGAGAAATTAAAATGAGTTTTATCAAGAGGTTGAATATGATGAAGGTGTTTGTGAAGAATGACCGGATTCCCTTCATAAGAACCGGTAAATAAAATTGCATTTTCCCAGAAATCGTACATGATCACAAAATGGGTTGACTAGTTCACAAGTGCCACATCATTAAAAATATAGCCCAGCTTATTATCACCTATTAATATGTATAGAAAGTATTAACCAATAGTTCAATATCTATCCAGTTTTCTAAATCCTTTTTCAATTAGCTAAGAACATCTATCTAAGCATTCAATCCTTTTACCAGGGGGAAAATTTTCCATACAACAATAAAGTGTGAAATCAATTTAGTTTTATAAAATTCCAGCGCATATGCAGCCTTACCAACAATATCAAGAGGAAGACCTTTGTACGGAGGAGCATCCCTTTGATTAATCTGGCAAGTATCAATCAGTCATGAACCTCTCTAGAAACAAGTATTAATGAAAGGTGTATTTTCATATCAGAGGTCTTTAGTATTAAATTTTCTTGTAGAATACCATACTGGTATTACGATCCAGGATAACAAAACAAAAAAAGAAAATATAAGTCCGCTGGAAGTTCCAAAAAAGTCTTTGAAAACTGCTCCTGTATATCCCATCATAGCTGATACATCAAGCTGAAGCAAGATCAGTATACGGCTCAGATCAATAGGATTTAAGGCACTTAATCCGATCATAGGCTTTTCCATGGGATAATCCGCAAACTGAAACAAAAGAAATAATACCAACCCATCGAATAACAATGAAAAATACAACCACAACATAATAGCTGCACCTATTCCTTTCGCTTTATCACGCATTTTGACGGTAGCCAGAAAAGCAATTGCAGCAAAAACAATGCTGAGAATTATACCGGTCAGGATCATGGTAAAGCCAATCATGTTTGCCTGATAGATCAAAACCGGAATACCTGCACCTATAAAAAAAGCGATTGATAGCGAAGATGCAAGGCCTGCAAATAAACTGAGCCAAATCGACCTTCGTTTAAGTGGCTGACTCACCAAAAGCTCAATAAATTCAACAGAGTTATACATGTAAATGGTGGAAAAAATAATGCTCACAAGCGGTACCACGATTAGAATAATATTTAATAGGCTTAAGAGTCCCTTACTGCTATTATCCTCCAGGCTAAATACACTGAATGATGCTGCAAGCAAAAAGATAGTATAGATCAATACAATCTTATTTCGCAGTATATCTGTAATGACGTATTTTATTATCTTATTCATAATTACCGATCATAACTTGTGCAATTGATTTAACGAGTCTCTCTTCTCCGGTATCCTTCCGCAATTCTTCAATACTTTTATGGAAAACAAGTTTCCCATCCTGCATATAAATAATTCTCGTTACCAAATCATCAAGGTCACTCAAAATATGTGAAGTAATAAGTACAAGTTTGCCCTTGTCTTTTTCTGCAATGATTTTCTCCTTGAATAATTCTGAAGCTACCGGATCAAGACCTGCGGTTGGCTCATCGAGGATCAGCACTGAGGGCTTGAAGAGAAATGCAAGTGCAGCACTTACCTTTTGGATGGTCCCCCCGGATAATGTCCGCATTCTTTTATTCAAGAGATTATTTATGGAAAAAGCTTTAATAAGATCTTCGTCCAGCTCACCAGATTTGCCACGAATATCTTTCATCATTCCCAGCACCTGACCGATGGTCATATTATCAGGATATCGTCCAATCTGAGGCATATATCCTATTTCATCTCTATACTGATAATTATTCGAAATATCTTTTCCGTTAAATGTGATAGTCCCGCTATCAGGAATGACCATACCTAAAATAGATTTAATCAGCGTGGTTTTACCACTTCCATTCGGACCAATCAATGCAATACATTCTGATTTTTCACAGGATGTGGATACATTGTCGAGCACTTTCAATTTGCCAAACTGTTTACTTATATTTTTTAAAGTAATCATAATTTTTTGCTATGTATCATCACAGCATTACTGAATCAGCAAAAAGCTGTTTCTAGAATGCTTTATTCATCATTGGTGCACTGTCCTTAAGATTTTCTGGAGTAAGACTCGGCAATATTTTTTCTGTTTTATCAAGCAGTGTAGTTATAAAACTCCTGAATAAAATCATTGCAGGGGGATATTTCTCAACGATCATTGAATACATACTTACCGGTCTGTAAGGGACATCTCCAATTTTATCTTTATTGAGATCATAGCCTTCATATTTGTCCCAATAATTATTTTTAAACCTATTCAAAACCAGTGATCCATTAGTGCCCACATCGAAAGTATTCCCAATAAAATTATTGTACTCTAAAACAACGTCCACACAACTTGCTTGAATTTTTAGAGCCCAGCCATTGTTTTCAAACACATTTCTTTTCATGTGAATGCGGTTGGCACCCTCCATATAAATGGCACTGGTATTTTTAGTAAAATAATTGCCTTCCATATATCCATCGGATATTTCTTTTAACAAAATACCATGAGCCGCATCTCCCCAATTCTCTTCAAAATAATTGCTAAACATTTTAATTCGATTGGAATACATCACTGATACCCCTGAGCCATTACTTCTAAAAACGTTGTTCACATACATGTCATCATTCGAAAACATAAAGTGCAATCCATAGCGGATATTATTTTTTGATATATTCCTCCAGATAACTGAGTTTTTGACGAATTCAAAGTATATCCCATCACGATGTCCGGAAATTTCATTGCCAATTACTTTTAAGCTATCCCCTTTCCAGCAATGAATACCATTACCGCTTTGCTGCTCTTCTATGCTAACGGCTTTCAGGGTATTATTCTCAATAGTACAATTCAAGCCATTTTGGATATAAATTCCAAAAAAAGTATCTTCAAGGATATTATTTCTTATCACCACATTCTGACTATCATAAACCTTTATTCCACTCAGATCTTCCAGACTTGAGATGCCGCTGTGCATCAGCTTAAATCCTTCAACAACTACATCATTTGCTTTTACAGAAATAATCTCATACTTCCTTTCTCCATCCAGAACAGGATAACCAACACCCTTCAGCACAATACTTTTGTCAACTAGTAAATTCTGCTCCTTATAATTTCCGGTATCAACAAATACAGTATCACCATTTGCAGCTGCAATGATAGCTGAACGAATATCCTTATGTGCACGTTTTGCACCTGCGTAAATAGTATCTGCAGAAGCATTAAAATATAAAATACAGAAAATCACAAAGATAAAATATCTCACTTCTGCATATCCTCCCAAGTTATGGCATTGCCATAAAATTTAGGTAAAGCCTTTGCTAAACTATCTTCATGACTAAAAGCTGCAATATTTCCATTCATCGGACTTTTTAAATCCGGACTTTGGAGAAAGAATGCTTTTTTTGCATCAATCAGATTATCCGGACCAGAGAAATCAACAAAATATAAACCGTCAATATCTTCGGGTGCAACTTTGCCCTCTTTTAAAAATCTAATTAAACAATGCTGATCGTCAAACTTATAGATCTTACTTTTTTTAGTCACTAATTCTGCGCCAAATCTATTATCGCTTATGGTCATTTTACAGAACTCGCAGTTATCTTTTCCTATGCGAATCGGAACCGGTTCTGTACTGCATGAGCTAAGCAGTGTTGTGGATAGTGTTATGATCATCAGATTCAGAGCAGTTTTCTTTTGCAATCCAACTTTTGCTTTCTTCCATTCTAAAACAACACAAACCAATAGTATCAGTCCGGCACCTATAAATATCCAGCCACCTGTATCAGGTACAGAATATGCTCCAAAATTTAATAATTGTTTAAAGCCTATCAATGGGGGCTGATAAGCCATCCCGGGAACAATAATGGCTGCATTTGGATCAAGATTATGGCCATAGTCATATTCCCACCTCCAAAAATCAACCATAGCAAGCACTCCAAATGTCACGAACAAGCCAAAAAGAGTATACATTAGCTTTCTTCCTGCAAGGATCCCTGAAAGAATGAAAAAAGCGGCAAAAAATAAAATAATTCCGGGCAGTACTTTAAATTCAACAAAATCATCGGCATGAAGGGTCTTCATTCCGATATAATGATTCAGTCCGTTGATTATGTCAACACTTCCCGACAATTTATTAGCGTGGATCAGTAGTGTCAAACCTTCCGGATACTGGGGTGCGGTCAGTTCAATTCTCCATATAGGCGTAAACAAAACAGCTACCAAAGATAATCCAGCGACAAGAAGAGCTATTCTGCAGGAGTTGGCAATTTTATTATTGTTCATAATAAATTGTTAAAGAAAGAGAGATATAAGAACGCTGAAAGCAGATCTCATATCTCTCATATCTATATATGAGTATTATTTCTTGGCTCTTGTTACTGAAACGTCAGATTTAGGCATATTAGTTCCTGTGCTGAAACTTATTGGCACATTACTTCCTGCAGGTGATACTCTGACATAACCAGACATTTCCTGATGAAGTGCACTACAAAAGTCGGTACAATACATGGGGTACATACCTGCTTTTAACGGTATCCACTTCAAGGTAGTAGTTTCACCAGGCATAACTAAAAGCTCGGAATTTAATGCCCCTTTAATAGCAAACCCATGTGGCACATCCCAATCCTGCTCCAAGTTAGTGGTATGGAAATAAACTTCGTCCCCAACCTTTATTCCTTCAATATTATCAGGAGTTAAATGTGAACGCATCAATGTCAGGTTGACATGTACCTTATTACCCTGACGAAATACTTTTGCTTGCCCTTCTCCCTTAGCAACGTAAGGATGTTTATTTTCTTCGATCTTAAAGAATTTTACGGACCTATCTTTGATCACACTAGCCGCAACACCCTGAGCATAATGCGGTTCTCCAATAGTTGGAAAATCTAATAGTAACTGCATTTTATCACCGCTAATGTCATATAGCTGAGCACTTTGAGATAATTCCGGTCCAGTTGGTAAATAACGATCTTTTGTGATCTTGTTATAAGCAACCATATATTTTCCGGTTGGCTTTTTAGAATCTCCGCCAGGAATCATCAGGTGACCAACAGAATAATAAGTAGGAACTCTGTCTAATACTTTAAGGTCTTTCACATTCCATTTTACAACTTCACTAGATACGAACATGGAAGTATAGGCATTTCCTTTATCATCAAATTCAGTATGCAACGGACCTAAACCTGGTTTTTTGACTTCACCGTATAATGCTGCTTCATATTTAATTACCGGAATACCTTCGTACTCACCGTCAAATGCTTTATCAGCAATTGCTTTTTGAATCTTATCAAAACTGAATACTGGAATCAATGCGGCCAATTTACCACTACCAACAATGTATTCTCCTGTTGGGTCGACATCGCAACCATGCGGAGATTTAGGGCATGGAATCATATAAACTAAACCCGGATGATCTTTCATATCAAGCACAGTTACTTCGGTTTTAATTATTGAGCTTGCTGTATGAGTACTTTCATCAAAACGATTGCTTGCATATTTAGTTTTTTGCTTACGACCCTTTCCTTCTTTGATCAGCTTTTCAGCCAACTTCCAGTTTACAGCCATGATGAAATCTTTATCACGCTTAGAGGCGTTTACTTCAAGAAGTGTGTTCGCTTGCTCAGTATTGTAGGTACTGAAGAAAAACCACCCATTAGATTTGCCTTTTCCGGCATGACTAAGATCGAAATTTACACCGGGACCCTGAAGCTGGAAAGCAACATCCATATGTCCATTATTTTTATCAACACTCACAAAGCTGATCGTTCCCTTAAAGTTTTCCTTATACGTATTGATTGGAACATCGCCATTTTTATCATCAGGCGGAATACTGAATCTTGTTCCTGCAACAATATATTCAGAGTTTTCAGTAATGAATGGAGATGAGTGATTCCCACCACTGTTTGGAAGTTCGAGTATCTCTGCAGTTCTAAATGTTCCAAGGTCAACTCGTGCAACACGAGGTGTATTATTTCCATTAGCAAATGCCCAACGGCCATCAATTTCACCATTTGTCTGCGACATTGAAACGTGGTGCAGATCATCCCAGGGAACAATTCCATGTGAAGTATTCAACATTGGTTTGGTTTCTTCAGAGTAACCCCAGCCCTTTTCCGGATCAACCGAAAATACAGGAATCACGCGAAGTAACCTGCCACTTGGAAGACCATATACCGAAAGCTGACCACTAAATCCTCCTGAAACGAAGTTGTAGTATTCATCATATTTCCCTGGTGCAACATATACTTTTGATGCCGCATCTCCACTTACTACAGTGCCAGCATCCTTTGGCTTACAAGCATTCATGCTTACTAATATTGCAAGGGCAGCCACTCCCTGTGCATATTTTGATTTTATCTTCATTAGTTTAATTATTTGGTAAGTACTATATTAGTTTAATAGAGTTGGGCATAAAAGCCCACATTAAGATTAAAAATTAATATTTTTTACAAATGAGTTTTATCTTATGGCGACAAAGTATTCACTTATTTGACACCGTCATTTTTACGCATGTATTCAAGAAGATTTCTAGCGTCTTCATCAGAAAGGTTTTGATTTGGCATACGAACAAGACAAAGCTCAAGTTGTGCCTGTACCTCAGGATCTTTGTCGATCATTACATCAGTATTAGTAATGAAGTTCATGATCCATTCAGGCTTACGACGATTGGTTACACCTGCCCAACCTGGCCCTACTAATTTCTCGTCAGTGGTTTTATGACAACTGGTACATTTAACCTGTGCGATTTTATCGCCTAAATCTGCTTTAACAGGATCAATTGCAGCCCCCAGTTCAACACTGGTGAATTTGCCTTCACCTCTATGGGGATCATAGGATGGATTTCCGCTTTCTATTTCAGCTGCGGTTGTTCTATTTGTTTCATCAGTTGTTGATTCTGAATTGTTATTCCCTCCGCAGGAAGCAATTGCAACTATCATTAAGAAAACCATACTCAGCACAAGATTTTTTTTCATTTTTCCAGATTTAGATATTGAATAATATTGTTGTACAAGTTTAGACACGACCTGATTTTATTTTTATGCGTTTAATCATAAATGATAAAAGTCATTTTTTTAGATAAGCATTATCACTCTTTAGAAAACATCCCTGACTTAATTTTGTTATCAGTATTTACACCTCAAGATATGATAGATATAAACTTATTACTTGCTAGGGGTGCAACCTATAAAAAGTATGGAGTCAATGAAACTGTATTCAAGGAGGGACAACAATGCACTTACTATTATCAGTTGGTAAGTGGTTCTGTGAGATGGCTGAATATAGACGAGGCCGGCAGAGAATGCATCCACTACATTGTAGAAGCAGGTGAATCTTTTGGAGAATTTCCACTTTTTGATGATGGCCCCTATGCCGCTTCAGCCATAGCGAATTCAAATTCAATACTCATCAGGTTATATAAGCCCGTATTTCTGGATCTATTAAAGGAAAACAATAAGCTATTATTTGAATTCACCCGCTTACTCACAAAAAGATTAAGATTTAAATATTCTGTAATTAAGTCTTTTGGTTCAAATTGCCCGAAGACAAGAATTATCAACCTTATCAAAAACCTGAAGTCAGATAATAAAAATTATTGCTCTGAATGCGATCAGCTAAAATTAACCAGACAGCAGATTGCTGACATGACGGGGCTCAGGGTTGAAACAGTAATAAGAACCATGCGCCAAATGCATGCAAAAGGCGAAATAATAATTTCGAGAGGTAAAGTCTTTTGCAAAGATATGACTGAAATCATAATGACCTAACACTTCCAAAGCTATTTTTGAAGAAAAAAGAATGAACACCTTTTTATCAAAATGGCTTAGTATATCATTTCTAAATTTATTACTTGTTGCCTTTCTCGGGTTCATATTGAGATATAAGATCACCTTTTACCTTCCTCTATCCAACCAAAAATATATTCTTCATAGTCATTCTCACTTTGCATTTTCAGGCTGGATCACTCAGAGCCTGATGGTTTTACTTATTTATTACCTAAGCTTAAAAATCGGGGAACAAGTATTTAAAAAATACCGTTTGTTACTTTATGCGAATCTGATTTGCTCCTACGGCATGCTGATTACCTTCATTATTCAGGGCTACGGTTTATATTCAATCAGTTTTTCTACCCTTTCAATACTTGTTTCAATTGCATTTACCATTTACTTCTGGAAAGACCTTAACCGGATAAATAAAAAAAAAGTTAGTGTTTTATGGTTTAAAGCTGCCCTGGCATTTGGTATTTTTTCTTCAATAGGGGCATTCAGCCTCTCCTATTTGATGGCCAATAAAATATCTGATCAAAACTGGTACCTAGCATCAATCTATTTCTATTTACATTTTCAATATAATGGATGGTTCCTGTTTGCAGGAATGGGACTTTTAAGCGATAAGCTGGAATTTCTAATTCATGAACGAAAAAAGCTATATTTTATATTCATATTGTTCTTTGTTGCTTGTATTCCTGCCTACTTTTTATCCATTTTATGGTTTCCTTTTCCCGGGAGTATTTACTTTTTACTAATCGCAGCCGTTTTGGCTCAACTTATAGCATGGGCTTTGATGCTGAAAATATTTTTTAAAAACAAAGTCCAGATCAGCAAACAACTTAGTCCCCATGGCAAAACACTTTTAATACTATCTGCTTTTGCCTTTACAATTAAGTTATTGCTTCAATCCGGTTCCATTCATCCTGCACTAAGCCAGCTTTCTTATGGATTCAGACCCATCATTATTGGCTATTTACACCTAGTATTATTAGGAGTAACCAGTATTTTCATTATTGGATATATTATTTCTTTTAAATTAATTAACATTAATAAAATGTTAATTTCAGGAACTATTGTCTTTGTAACCGGAATTATTGTCAATGAATTATTATTAATGTTACAGGGAGTAGCTGCGATGAGCTATACGGCAATACCATATATAAATGAGGTGCTTCTTGGAGCTGCACTTATTCTATTTAGCGGCACTATAATCATATTTTTTGGCAATTTGAGGCAAACGAACACAATCCGATAGTCTGGAAAAATAAAAATTCACACATTATTATTTCAATATTGTAATACTGACGTAAGCTTTAATAGTTGATAATTATTAATTTACCTGATAATCGTCACATCACCCGCAATTGGTTTACGCCCCACCGTTTTAGGATCAATGATGTAGTAATAAGTACCCATAGGTAAATCCGAACCATTCGCTTGTCCAGTCCAAGGTTGAGAGTAACCCTTCGCACTATGATAAATAATTGATCCATACC
>JBIHZP010000273.1:0-2764 GCA_044231315.1 Daejeonella sp.
CGGTATAAATTCACAAACTTTATTTATTGAAGGTGAATTAAGCTGATTAGGAAAACCAAAAAGCTTTACTATTATTGTTTTTCAGATATTTGAATATGAGATTTATAGTTTCTACTTCCACATTATTAAAGCAGCTACAGGCTGTGAACGGCGCCTCGAGCAGCAGTACGGTATTACCAATTCTAGAAAATTTCTTGTTTGAGATAAAGGATGGCGTGCTTACGGTTTCTGCTACTGATTTGCAGACCAGCATGACTACATCGCTTGCTGTTGAGTCAAAAGAAGATGGTAAGGTTGCTATTCCTTCTAAAATCCTCTTAGAAACACTTAAAACCTTGCCTGATCAACCTATTTCTTTTTCTGTGGATGATAAAACATTCGCCATTGAGATTAATGCTGGTGATGGAAAGTACAAGTTAAGTGGTGAAAATGGTGAAGATTTCCCTAAAATTCCTGTAGTTGAAAATCCTTCATCGGTAGCTATGCCTGCTTCAGTTTTGGCCGAAGCTATTAATAAAACATTGTTTGCTGTGAGTAGCGATGAATTACGCCCTGCAATGACAGGTGTTTACTGTCAGTTAAGTCCGCAGCATATAACCTTCGTAGCTACAGATGCTCATAAATTGGTAAGATATCGTCGTTTAGATACAAAATCTGAAGCTCCAGCAAGTTTTATCTTGCCTAAAAAAGCCTTGACTTTGTTAAAGGCCTCCCTTCCATCTGATGATTTGAGTGTAGCTGTAGAATACAATAGCACGAGTGCTTTCTTCAGATTTGGTAATATTAACTTGATTTGTAGATTAATTGATGAGCGTTATCCTGACTATGAGGCAGTTATTCCTACAAATAACCCGAATAAATTGGTTCTTGACCGTGCACTATTCTTGAATTGTCTTCGTCGTGTGGTAATTTTTGCAAACAAAACAACCCATCAAGTACGTTTGAAGATTTCAGGTAGCGAGTTGAATATTTCTTCTGAGGATGTTGATTTCTCAAATGAAGCTCATGAACGTTTAACGTGCCAGTATGAAGGTGAAGATATGGAAATTGGATTCAATGCCAAGTTCTTAATTGAAATGTTAAATAACCTTAGTGGTGAAGAAGTATTGCTTGAAATGAGCAGCCCTAACCGTGCTGGCTTATTAATGCCACAAACACATGACGATGCGGAAGATGTATTGATGCTTGTGATGCCTGTGATGTTAAATACATACGCTTAATTAATTATCCTTATTTATAATTTAAATAGCTCAGCTTTTGCTGGGCTATTTATTTTTAAGGACAAATCGTATTTGTTTTCTAGATCTATTTCATTTGATTTTTAGGAGTCAGAATAGCTTTAGTTTTGGTTTTCTATTGGATCCATCATTGTTAAGCAATTTAAATAGAAAATGAGTTCATTATCCCCTAATTTTTCTATTTTTGCATCATATTTTACGATCAACTTGGAACTATTACAGCAGCTTTTAGATTTTATTCTTCATATAGATAAACACTTAATAGAAATTGTTCAGGAATATCGTACCTGGACCTATTTAATTCTCTTTCTGATAATTTTCGCTGAAACAGGTTTTGTTGTTACTCCATTTTTACCGGGAGACTCCTTGCTATTTGCCGCTGGCGCAATCATAGCAAATCCAGAGAGTGGTTTAAATATTTTTTTAATGTGCATTTTGCTGATTATTGCAGCAATTTCTGGAGATCTCGTAAACTATCATATCGGCAATTATGTCGGTCCGATTGCCTTTAGCGGCAAGTATAAACTACTCAAAAAAGAATACCTTGACAAAACACAGGCATTTTATGAAAAACACGGCGGGAAAACTATTATTTATGCCCGTTTTGTTCCTATTATCCGGACTTTCGCACCTTTTGTTGCTGGAATAGGAACAATGAGCTATTCCCGATTTGCCCTCTATAATGTGTCTGGTGCCATATTTTGGGTAACATCCTTTTTATTTATAGGTTATTTTTTTGGTGGGCTCCCAATTATCAAGAATAACTTCACTTATGTCATTTTTGGCATCATTATTCTTTCTATTCTTCCGCCAGTTATTGAAGTAATTAGAGAAAAGTATAAGTCTCAGTCTTAAACCAGCAATAAAATCAATTACCAATTCAAATAATTTTTATTTGAATTTCTTTTACATTTTTAATACTAAGCTTTGGAAACTTTAAGTAATATCATCGATTCTCTTTTGCATATTGATCAATACCTCGTTCAAATCGTGAGAGATTACCGAACGTGGACCTATTTAATCATATTCCTAATAATTTTTGCTGAAACGGGTTTTGTGGTTACACCTTTTCTGCCTGGCGATTCTTTGTTATTTGCCGTTGGTGCATTAATTGCGAAGGGAGACACAGGTTTGAATATTTACATTATGGCCTTATTGCTTATTGCTGCAGGCATTAGCGGCAATACGGTAAATTATTTTCTTGGTAGTTTTTTGGGTCCCAAAGTTTTCAAGCCTGGAAATCGTATACTTAAAATTGAATATTATAATAAAACTAAAGATTACTTCAATAAAAAGGGAGGTAATATGTTGATATTTAGTCGTTTTATGCCAATTTTCAGAACATTTGCCCCCTTTGTTGCCGGAATAGGCAAAATGAAGTTTGTTCATTTTACCTATTATAATGTTGTGGGAGGTGTTTTGTGGATTGTGAGCTTTTTGGGTATAGGTTTTATCTTTGGTAATATTCCCATAATCAAGAATAATTTCACTTATGTCATGTTAGTCATTATCGTATTAACGCTATT
>JBIHZP010000274.1:0-2758 GCA_044231315.1 Daejeonella sp.
ATAGATCGTAATTGGTTGTTTTGGTAAACCAGGCGCTACTATCATTGTCGTTAATTTCGGGACTAGAGCTGATAATAAGTTTTCTTTTTCCGGTTTTCGCGTCTAAAATCGAAATCTGCTCCAAAAACTGGGCGGTCGATTTTATCCAGGGATAGGCCTTTTCTTTTAGAAATTCTTTATCCATGCTATAGCGCCATTGCAGGTAATAATGCTGTGAAATCCAGGCCGAAACTGTTGGTGAAAGCGAATATTGAATCCATCCCCCCATTTCGGTGCCATCAAGGGTAGTTACACCGGGTACAGCTATACCTTCTTTCCCAAAAAACTGTTTGGTGTAGCGTTTGTAGTTTTCCTTATTGGTCTCAAAGTGGTTTAAATAACCCATTGCCTCGGTTAAGTGGTTAGCGCTGTAAGATGGCCAATAACTAAGTTGGGTATTTAGGTCATGATGGAAATCTCCTTTCCAGGGGGGTATGCGGCCATTGTCTGCCGACCAAACAGCTTGCAGGGAGATTGGTGGTGTATTCTCACGTGCGGCAGACCCAAATTTATATTGTTCCATCTCCCATTGATGTTGTAATGTTGGGTCTGGGACTTGCAAATTGGATTTAGCCCAAAATTGAGACCACCAAGCTAAATGGCTTTTCTTACTGTAATCAAAACCTAAATTCAGCATTTCTTGAAGCTGTTTTTGATTTAGGTTACTATTGAAATTATCCGGATTACTGCGAATTGTCCAAATACCTTCTATCGTTTTTGCATCCACTTTTTTCCATGAAACAATTACCTCATAAGCGAAATTACCCCAGCCTTTTTGTTGATAAATGATGGTATTATTTTCTTTTGTGACGCTACCCTGCTCATAGCCTAAACGGCCTAGATCATCACCTCCAACAGGATCTCCACTAATCTTGACTGCGTTTTGATAGGCTGGGGGAATTAATTCCACCTCGAAATCACCAGTCAGGTTTTCAAATTTGAACCATCCAACAGGTTTTTCAGCATGTACAAAAGTGCGCAAGCGAGTGCCATTTTTCCAGCTGATTTCCGAAATGGCTTCATCCAAATTCAATTTAGAATCGGCAAGCTCTAGCCCCTTAGTGAATTTAAATTCTAATCCCGCCCCCGGAATTTTAGTCGGCGCCGGTTCCCTATCATAAGGATGATCGAAATACTCTTGTACCGGTTTATAATTATTGTTCAGTCTTTGCTGCACAATCCATTGATAGCTAAATTCATCACGGTGTAGACCTTTCATTGGCCTGCTATCCCAAAGGTCAGCACGATCCAAGGCCAAGCGTAAAATATCATTCTTCTCCCAAAGCAAGGCACCCAACATCCCATTTCCTAAAGGCATAGCCTCATCCCATTGCTTGGGTAGGGGTTTAAAGTCGTGGACTCTATCCTGCCCCAAGGTAGTAAGAGACAAGCCTTGACTAATACAAAGTATAAAGAATATACCCTTTAACTGATTAATTTTCCAATTCATCTAATTCTATTTTTAAAATTGACCTTGTCTAATTTTGACCTTTCCTCCTTAAACTCATCCCAATCTAATTCCTCAAAAACAATTCCCTCATAGGCTGATTTTATACCGGCCTCATATAAACATGCCAGCTTCGAATTGGCAAGTACTACGAGGTTTGAATAGGCGGCGGGACCATCATGGAGTACATTTTTTAATTTCCAGGTTTTACCCTTGTCGTAGGAAAGTTGAACGGTCATATTGCTTCTCGAATGGCTACTTGCCGGATTAGAGAAGGCTAGAAATGGTTTTCTACCTCTCTTATCATACCATATCATGCTTGCCTGACAAATGGGTTCAATGAGTTTAAGATCTTGTTTAAGTGCCGACCAAGTCTCACCGCCATCTTTACTACGAGAGGTTTGTCGTGCGTGCAAGGAATTATAGTTCCGCATGTTCAGTAAGAGCTCACCGGAAGGAAATTCAACGATGGTGCATTCGTTCACTTGATCGGCGGGGGTGCTGCCACCAAGCTTCCAAGTGAATCCGCCATCATCAGAGTGGATGGTATGAGAATAGTATTTTTTTGTATCCGCTTCAATATGATCGCTAGGAATAACCAATCGGCCATTATATTTCTTAGAATTTAACTGAATCCCATTTACTGGTCCGGTGGCATACCAAGTCCAGTTTGTCTGTTTAACATCTGCCGTAATTTCCTTGGGTTGCGACCAGCTTATTCCATCATCAGAAGAATTTAGAACGAATATCCTTCGAGTGTCTTTACTTTTTCCATCTATTATCATGGCTTCACTATCACTGCCCAGGTTCCAGGTTGAAAGTAAAATGATACGACCCGTTTTACGATCCACTACAGGGGCTGGGTTTCCACAAGTGTTGTCGGCATCATTCCATACAATCATCATATCCGACCAATTTAAGCCATTGTCTGATGATCTTTTAAGTACTAAATCAATATCTCCTTTATCGCTTGCACCGTTTTTTCTTGCTTCAGCGAATGCCAATAAAGTGCCATTATTAGTGCTTACTATTGCTGGAATTCGGAAAGATTTATAGCCATTTTCTCCACTTTTGTAAATGAAGTTTAGGTCCTTTGCTTCGAGGAATGTAGGGAGTAGATTGATTAAAATTAGGGCTAGGGGAAGGATTTTCTTCATTTTTAATCTTGATTTGACTGTAAAATATCAAAAAACATAGATTGCTTTGTATAATAAATGTTACAATATAATCGTTAGCTTTATAAAAATTAAATTTTCGAGCATGAAAAGAGTG
>JBIHZP010000275.1:0-2757 GCA_044231315.1 Daejeonella sp.
AAACAAACCTGTGAGGTTTTGAAGAATAAGAAATCAGATTTCGTAGTTATGGCCATTGAAAATTCAATTGCAGGAAGTTTATTGCCAAATTATTCGCTACTTAGGGAGTATAATTATACCATAGTTGGCGAGGTTTATTTAGCCATTCAATTGCATTTACTAGCCCTTCCCGGAGTAAAGTTTAAGGATGTTAAATATGTTCAATCGCACCCCATTGCCATTCGCCAATGCAGTGATTTTTTTGATGAATTCCCTCATTTACAGGTCATTGAAAGTAGTGATACTGCCGCTTGCGCCAAGAAAATTAGAGAAGAAAACCTAACAGATACGGTGGCAATTGCCAATCAGTTAGCCGCAAAATTGTATGATCTACAAGTAATGGAGCGTAGGATTGAGTCGAACAAGAAAAACTTTACACGCTTCCTCATTCTGGCAGATAAGCCCATTGGAAGTACTGAAGCGAACAAAGGCTCCCTCAGTTTTCAAGTAGGAAATTCGGTAGGATCACTGGCTGAAGTGCTAAATATTTTCTCTGAACACAAAATCAACCTCAGTAAAATCCAGTCGATGCCCGTTTTAGGCAAACGCAATGAATATAATTTCTATGTGGATATCGAGTGGAAAAACCAATCGGATTATGACCTCGCCATACGTAAAGTTTTGAAACATACGATCAACTTCACGATTATGGGAGAATATCTGAAAAATGACAAAGTCTAACCATTAAAAAATAAATAAATTAAAAAATTCAAATCCTGGAATTGGGACGGGAACATTAAATTATCAAAATGAAATTAAACTTAAAATTACAACCATTAAACACTTGGTTAGACACTAAAAATGAGCCTTTATTGATTTCGGGACCATGCAGTGCAGAAACAGAAGAACAATTATTAGCCACAGCACATTTATTGGCTAAAACAGGAAAAGTATCGGTCTTGAGAGCAGGAATTTGGAAGCCACGTACCCGTCCCGGTGAGTTTGAAGGAATTGGAAGCATCGGATTAACTTGGTTGAAAAGAGCGAAAGAAGAAACCGGATTGCCCACAGCAGTGGAAGTTGCGAATGCAAAACATGTGGAAGAAGCTTTGGCCGCTGGTGTTGACATTCTTTGGGTTGGTGCACGCTCCACAGTAAATCCATTCACCGTGCAAGAAATTGCGGATGCTTTGAAAGGTGTAGATATTCCAGTTCTAGTAAAAAATCCGGTAAATCCTGATATTCAATTGTGGATTGGTGCATTAGAACGCATCAATAATGCAGGAATTACTAAATTAGGTGCCATTCATAGAGGTTTTTCATCTTTCGAAAAAACAGCTTTCAGAAATGAACCGATGTGGGAATTGGCCATTCAATTAAAAACTTTAGCTCCTGAACTTCCAATTATTAACGACCCAAGTCATATTTGCGGAAATCGTGAATTAATTCAATATGTGGCACAAAAAGCGTTAGATTTAGATATGCAGGGTTTAATGATTGAATCACACCTCGACCCTTCGGTGGCTTGGACGGATGCGAAACAACAAGTAACACCAGCCGCATTATCAGAATTAATGAATCTTTTAACGCTACGTAAACCGGAAATTAAGGATAAAGATTTTATAGATAAACTGGCTGATCTTCGTGAACATATCGATAAAATCGACGATCAAATCATCCAAAAGATAGCGGAAAGAATGCAGATTGTACAAAAAATTGGTGAGTACAAGCGTGATAATGGAGTAACCATCCTTCAGGTAAACCGTTGGGATCAAATTATGAATAAACGCAGTAGCTTTGCCAGCGCATTAAAACTTGACTTAAACTTTACAGGGAAATTGTTAGAATTAATTCATAGCGAATCTATCCGTAAGCAAACCGAGATCATGAACGATAAAAAAGGTGCTTAATTAAAATGAGTTCTAAAAGCATACTAATTTCATCCAAGCAAAAACAATTGGATTGCACCATCAGGCTTACAGGGTCGAAAAGCGAGAGCAATCGTGCTTTGATCATGGAAGCATTGAGTGATGGTGCGGTTCAGGTTTTGAATATTTCTGAAGCTGCAGATACAGTAACCTTAAAAAATATTCTGCAATTGCCTAATAATCAAACAAAAACTATTGATGTTGGTCCGGCGGGGACTGCCATGCGCTTCCTAACCGCTTTTTACTCGCTTCAGGCAGGTAAATTAACCCTTACAGGTTCTGCGCGCATGAAGCAACGTCCCATCGGGATTTTAGTAGATGCGCTTAAAAGCTTGGGCGCTAATATTCAATATGCTGGAAATGAGGGATTCCCTCCCCTGCTTATTAGCGGTCCGATGAAACAAAAAACCAATCAAGTTAAAATTAAAGGAAATATCAGTAGCCAGTATATTTCAGCACTCTTGCTGATTGCACCCAAATTAGAGCAGGGCTTAAAACTGATTATCGAGGGCGAACTCACATCAAAGCCCTATGTAGAAATGACTTTGACCATGATGGAGCAGGCAGGCATTAGGCATCAGTGGACTGACAATGAAATTAGTATAGAAAATCAACTATTTAGAAAGACAGAAATTAGTATTGAACCCGATTGGAGTGCCGCATCCTATTGGTATGCCATTGCAGCCCTATCTGAAGAAGCACAGATCTTCCTTCCAGGATTGAATGGCTACAGCCTTCAGGGAGATAGTAAAATCACGGAAATCATGGCCAACTTCGGCATTACCTCACAATTTAAGGATGGGGGCGTGTATTTGCTAAAAGAAACAAAAAAGCTGGAGCGTAAAATTTT
>JBIHZP010000276.1:0-2752 GCA_044231315.1 Daejeonella sp.
AAAAAGCCAAAAGAAACTACCTCATTTTAAGCATGATTTCCCCATATTTACCAGATGTTCAAAAGAATTAAAAGTAAGCCTCTTCGCTATGTTTGCATAGCATTCTACTGTGTTATTCTCTTTTTTTGTGCCTTAGAATTTAATTTTTTATGGCTCTTTGGATACTCACCTACCATTAAGGATATTAATAATCCGGCAATTAATATAGTTTCTGAGCTTTATACTTCCGATGGAAAACTTATCGGTAAATATTATAAAGAAAATAGAACCCCTGTTGAATATGACAGCATTTCGCCGGCACTCATAGATGCCCTTGTGGCCACTGAAGACGTTCGTTTTTATAAGCACAGTGGCATAGATGTGCGTTCACTCATCTCCAGCATTGTTTCTACTGCAAGTGGCGAAAAGCGAGGTGCGAGTACAATCACACAGCAACTTGCCAAAAATCTTTATAGCACTAGAAATAGAAAATCACAAGGCTTAATCAAATATATCCCATTAGTTAGAACCATCATTTTTAAATTAAAAGAATGGGTAACAGCTTATAAATTAGAGAGTTACTATTCAAAAAATGAAATTATAACGCTCTATTTAAACACCGTCCCATTTGGCAATAATACCTTCGGAATAAAAACAGCATCCAAGCGGTATTTTAATAAAAATGTAAATCGGCTTCAAGTTGAAGAAGCTGCATTATTAGTTGGGATGCTGAAGGCGACTACCACTTATAATCCTATCAGAAATCCTGAAAAATCGCTTGAGCGAAGGAATACGGTTTTAGCTCAAATGCAGAAATATGACTATTTAACAGAAAAAGAATTTTTAAAATACAGCCAAAGGCCGCTCAAACTTAATCCTGGAAGCCTTGATGAAGGAAGTGATGGTGGGTCTTATTTAAGATCTGCAGTTTCGCGATATCTTGAGAAATGGTGTGAGGAAAATGGCTATGATTTATATGCGGATGGGTTAAAAATATACACAACAATCGATTCTAGAATGCAACAATATGCGGAGGAAGCGGTCAATAATCACATGAAAATCCTACAAAGGAGATTTGAGAATGTTTGGGGAAATGAGAATCCTTGGCGCACATCTGATGGAAAGGAGATTCTTGATTTCCCTGAAAAAGCCGCTCAGCGACTCCCCTATCATTCATTTCTAAAAAAACGCTATGATGGAAACCAAGATTCCATTAATTATTATTTAAACCGTCCTAAAAAAATGAAAGTTTTTAGCTGGGATGGCGAAAAAGAAGTCCAGTTCTCTACCATGGACTCTATAAAATATTACGCCAAAATCCTCAGCACTGGAATGATGACGCTCGATCCATTCAATGGGCATATTAAAGTTTGGGTTGGAGGCATTAATCACAATTATTTTAAATATGACCACGTGAATCAGGCTAAAAGGCAAGCTGGATCTACTTTTAAGCCATTTGCATACTTAGCTGCCCTTGAATCCGGCATGAGTCCCTGCGATAAATACATCGACCAAGCAGTCCGAATTCCATATACTTTAAAAGGCAAAACAGAATACTGGGAGCCAAAAAACTCAAGTTATAGCTTCTCTGGCAGAGAAATGTCATTACGCTGGGCGATGGGCAAATCTGTTAATTCAATTACTGCTCAAATTACTGAGAAAGTGGGTGCAGAAAATGTGGTAAAATATGCTAAACTATGTGGTATAGAAAGTAATTTAAAGGCAGTACCATCAGTTAGTTTAGGTCCGAATGATGTGAGTGTTTTTGAGATGGTTAAAGCCTATGGAACCTTCCTAAACAAAGGAGTTCGATCTGAACCAATTCTTGTTGAAAAAATACTGGATTTGGATGGTAAATTAATCGAAGAATTCAAATCTGAGCAAAAGCGCACACTTACAGAAGAAATTGCATGGTTGATGCTTTACATGCTTCGCGGTGGCATGGAAGAACCAGAAGGCACATCTCAAGCACTTTGGGAATGGGATCTTTGGAAAAATAACAATCAAATTGGTGGCAAAACAGGTACCTCATCCGATTATGTAGATGGTTGGTATATGGGAGTTACCAAAGACCTGGTTACAGGCGTTTGGGTAGGTTGTGATGAACGTAGTGTACACTTCAAAACATCGCAAACTGGTGAGGGATCAAGAACTGCTTTACCCATTTTTGGAAAATTTATGGAGAAAGTGTACCGTGATAAATCGTTGGGAATAAGTCAAGGACCATTTCCAAAGCCAGGGGTTAAAATTACCAGAGAATATCAATGTGTAACTCAACGATATTCATCAGATACCAGTTTTGTAGATTCTCTAATAATTGATACAATACCTGCAACCATTGAAACTTTAGATAGTTCAAAAGTATTAAGTCAATCGAACCGACAAATTATTAGTGCTAAAACCCAAGAGAATAAAAATATTCCAAGCCAAGAAAACAAAGCAAATTCAAATCCGAAATCTGAGCCACCAACAGACCTCAATAAAACGAGAAAAGAGATTAAGAATGAGCGTAAACAAAATAAAACAAAACCTGTTAATTGATTTTACATTAAATTGATATTTGATCTTTTCTCCGAAAATCAAAATCAATATTTTTACGTAAATTAGTTAGAGCATTTAAGAGATCAAATGAATAAAAAGACAATCGCCCGTAAAAAGTCATCATTTTGGCTAATCACATCATTTTTATTAATTGCGCTTATTGGACAACAGTCCGACGTTCAAGCCCAATACTTTGGCCAAAACAAGGTAAGGTATAAAAACTTGAAGTTTA
>JBIHZP010000277.1:0-2751 GCA_044231315.1 Daejeonella sp.
CAGCAAATGTAGATCTTAACCAGCGAAATACGGTCTGGAACAAAAGTGCTGAGCGTTCGCAGGAATGGAATTTTGCTAGAGAGGATGCAGCACCTGACCTCGACCTAAATGAAGTGGTTTGGAAATCAGTGAAAGGAGAAGATTCTATAATGCCTGCTCCGCGCAGAAGTGCATTTGTTAAACTTGAACAAAAGAAGAAGGACGATTGAGAACGTCGAGTGAATACGCTCAATAAGTTCATTCTATTGTTTAATTGAACAATTTTTAACAGAAAAAACGCTGCATCCTGAATGAAAATATACCTGCTTACTTTCTTTTTAATTTCAATAACTTTTCCTTTACTAGCTCAGAATTCAGGAGGAAAGGTTTTCAATGAAATTACGAAAAATAGGCTTGCTGGTGTAAATATTAAGATTGAAGGTCCTCTATCTTATACTATTTCTTCGAATGATCGGGGAGAATTCATTCTTAAGGAGCTTTTACCTGGCAAATATAGCCTCAAGGCAAGCAGGGTGGGATATGAAACCTATTCTGTTGTTTTTGAGTTTCAAGCCGGACAGTTTTTGGATATCCAAATTCCATTAAAGGAAACTTTAAGGTCTCTCCCAGAAATTGAAGTCATTTCAGCATCCAGAAGGAACACTTCCAGCTTGAAATTGCCTTTTGCATCCAGTACATTGATTCGGCCGTCGCAGTCAGAAAATATTCCGCGCTCAACGCCAGAATCATTAAGTATCATACCGGGTGTTTTTGTGCAAAAAACAAATCACGGCGGTGGCTCCCCCTTTATTAGAGGGCTCACAGGCAATCAGACGCTCCTATTAGTTGATGGTATCAGAGTGAACAATTCAACCTTCAGATACGGACCCAATCAATATTTAAATACCATAGATCCATTCTCTATTCATAAAATTGAGGTTCTTAGGGGAAGCGGCTCAGTTCAGTATGGTTCGGATGCAATGGGTGGCGTGATTCAGGTTTTTACCAAAGACCCGGATTTTTCGGAAAGCACAAATTTTAAAGGTACGGTGAATGCACGCTATGGAAGTGGGAATATGGAAAGATCCGGCAGTACTGAATTTGTGTATTCATCTTCCAAACTGGTTTTTTCAGGTATCCTAGGATTGAAAAATTTCGGCGATCTTGTTGGTGGTGATACTACCGGAAGACAATCGCCATCAGGATATTGGGAGTCTGATGCGAGTGTGAAAGTCCGACTGAAACTTTCAAAAAATTCAGAATTCACTATCGCCAATCAATTTGTACAGCAGAATGATGTGGATGTTTTTCATAAGGTTAGGCTGGAGAATTTTAAGATCAATAAAATGGGAGTTCAGGGCAGGAACCTGACTTATGTAAAACTAAGGATGGAGCAATCAAGTCCGATTTTTAAAGAAATAAATATTACTGGCTCCCTCAATAACACCATTGAGGAAAGAAACAGCTTGAAAAATGCGAGTCTTATAAGCGGATTGGAGAGGGATAAGGTAAGTACATCTAATCTCTCGGCCGAAATATTTTCTGTTCTGAATAAATACTGGACTGCAAATAGCGGATTGGAATATTATAAAGACAACATAAATAGTAAGCGCAGCAACGTAAATAGCCAGAGTGGAACCATTACTATGCTACGCGGATTGTACCCCAATAATTCTTCCTATTTAAATACTTCTTTGTATTCTCTTCATCATTTGCAGTTAGGACGTTTTAATATGGAGGCTGGCCTCAGATATAATTGGCTAAAGGCTTCCATATTTGATAATGATCTGGGACAATTGGAAGTATCGCCTAGTGCTTTTGTATGGAATACGGGACTAAACTACACCTTGAAAGATCATCATTTCTATGCATCTCTGAATACGGGATATCGGGCTCCCAATATTGATGATATGGGCACTTTGGGTATAGTGGATTTCAGGTATGAACTTCCATCGTACTCTTTAAAACCTGAGAAAAGCTATAATTCTGAGCTGGGCTATAAATATGCCTCCAGAAGAATGAGCCTTGGTGCAGCTTTGTACCGTAATAAAATGATTGACCTTATTACTAGGGTACAAACAGCTCAGCTGATTGATGGATATAAAGTTTACAAAAAAGAGAATACAGAAGAGGCCTTGATTAAAGGAGTTGAGGGTTTTCTTGAATGGCAGGCCAACCCTAATTGGACTGCAGAGATGTTTGCATCTTTTAATCATGGGCAGAATCTTTCAAAATCTGAGCCATTGAGGAGAGTGCCTCCATTTAATGGAAATATTTCACTAAAATATAAATTGGCGAAGCTTTATGTTAAAGGCGAATTGGCCTGGGCTGATAAGCAGGACCGTTTAGCTCAAGGTGATAGAGATGATAACCGGATACCTTTGAATGGCACCCCAGGATGGAAGGTTCTGAATATTTATTCTGGCTATACTTTCGGTAAGGCTCATATAAGATTGAGTGCCCAGAATTTATTTGATGTGGATTATCGTACGCATGGTAGCGGAATAAACGCTGTGGGGAGAAGTTTATGGATGAATGTGCAGTATAATTTTTAATGGAACAATAATCGAATTTAAATTTACCTAAAACAAAAAACACCTTTATATTTTAATATAAAGGTGTTTTTTTATGTTTTAAAAATTTACTTAGTCTTAGCTTTCGATTTGTATTTAGAGAACTGTGGCTTTCCTTGAGAGATAATCTCAGGAGATCCTACCAAAGTCATTGCTGATCGGAATCCAATTTCTGCACTTGATTCATCTTGTTGCATGA
>JBIHZP010000034.1:0-9242 GCA_044231315.1 Daejeonella sp.
CCCAGTTCAATTCAGCTTCTCTAAATAAACACATCAAAAACACCTACCATTTCAGCTTTTTTAGCGAGGCTTTTGTGGATATTCTTGCGGCTGAGCAAACTCCAGGCAATAGCACTTGGTTTCAGGGTACGGCCGACGCGGTAAGGCAAAGCCTTAATCATCTGGAAAAACATGATTGTGATTATATTCTTATCCTTTCTGGTGATCAATTATACCAAATGGATTTTGAGGAAATGATCAAAAACCATGAAAAAAATGGGGCCGACATTAGCATTGCAACCATACCTGTTAATGCTCATGATGCCAGTGATTTTGGAATTTTAAAATCTGATGAAAATAATCTAATCACCTCATTCATTGAGAAACCCAATAATGAACTACTTCCAGAGTGGAAGTCGGAAGTAAATGAAACACTAAAGTCCAAGGGGAAAGAGTATCTAGCTTCCATGGGAATTTACCTATTCAACAGAAATTTACTCTTTCAGCTCCTTGAAAATAATACAATGACTGATTTTGGAAAGGAAATAATTCCTCAGTCTATCGCTAACCATAAAGTTTTAAGTTATCAGTTTGAAGGGTACTGGACAGATATCGGTAATATACATTCCTTTTTTGAGGCAAATATTGGATTAACAGATGACATACCAGAATTTAACCTATTCGATAAAAAACCGATTTTCACTAGGGCGAGGATGCTACCCCCCTCGAAAATATTGGGTACAACCCTAGAAAAAACAATTGTTGCCGATGGATGCATCATTCATGCTAGCCGAATTGAACGCACAGTGATAGGTATTAGAACCCGAATTGGTACAGGTACTACAATTGTAAACACCTATGTAATGGGGGGAGATCGATATCAAACGTTGAAGGAATTAAAAAAAGCAGATGAGTCAAATAAACCCATAATGGGCATTGGAGAACGATGTTATATCAAAAATGCCATTATTGATAAAAATTGTTTTATTGGAAACGATGTTCGAATAAATGGGGGGGCGCACCTCAGTGATGGCGACTTTAAAACCCATACCATCAAAAATGGGATTGTGGTAGTAAAAAAAATGGCCGTAATCCCCAATGGAACGATCATCTAATAGGCAAAAATTACTTATTTCCAAACAAACCGCCTAAGCCGCCCATCATATTGCGAGTAGCTGCCTGCATTTCGGTCTGATGCACATTTTCTGCCTGATCCAAAACCTTGTTCATTGCTGTTAATAACAAGTCTTCAAGCTCTTCCCGATCAGTAGATGCCAGAAACTCAGGATCAATGGTAAGTCCCGTGATACGCTTATTAGCAGTTGACGTAATTCTAATCTTGCCACCTTCTACATCTGCCGAAACAGAAATATTATCCAAACGCTTTTTGATCTCTTCGGCCATTTGCTGCGCCTGTAAAATTTTATCGAACATACTCAGATTTTAATCTTTTAAAATTAGGATATATTAATCAAAAAACATCCATTTCAAGCTTATAATGGATATTTAATCTTCATCATCGTTCACTTGTCCGCTGCCACTATAAGCACTTCTTCTCACCACTGGCATACCCGCCGCAATAAAAAGCTCATCCAATTTCAAAAGACTCCCATTAGTGAGGTTAGTCAATAAAATTACAGTCACATCTTTATCAAGCTGACGCAAATAAATGTGACGAAATCCGTGCCACCAACCTGTATGGTAAACAACTTTTTTCTTTCCTTCTACAAAGGTACGCCAACCATAACCATAATTAAAATGACCTTTTTGCATTTCATTACGTGGTGCATAAATTGAATCCATTGTTGAGCCTTCTAATAATTGTCCCTTTCGCATGGCTCTATCGAATAAATAAAGATCATGTATAGTACTATAAATACCCTTATCACCAACTGGCCCATCTAAAAAATTTTGTGCCACAGAGCGTCGCCAATTTCGGTCGTGACCCACTACATCAACCGGGATTTTATCGTATTCAGCTTTTGAGTATACCGCTGTCTGCTTCATTCCCAAGGGCACGAAAATATTTTCTTTCATAAATTGAGAATATTTCTGTCCGCTAACCTTTTCAATAATTGCCGCCAAAACCATATAGTTTGAATTATTATAATGGAATTTACGATCTGGCTTCATGTAGGGGGCTGGTTTATGCTCAGCAATTTGCTTCATTACCTCTTGATTGGTAACCCCAATACGCTGATTTTTTTTCTGAGCTTTCCATAGATCATCAATAAAATAAACATAATTCATCATGCCCGATCGATGGGTCAGCAATAGTTTAACAGTAATGCCATCGTAAGGGAAGTCAGGAAAAAACTCTTTCACGTCCTGATCCAACTTAAGCTTTCCATTTTCCACAAGCATCATTACTGCAGTAGAGGTAAAAGTCTTGGTAATTGAAGCCAGCTCAAACACAGAATTGATTTTTAAACTATCGCGATGTAGATAATCTGCCCAGCCAATAGCCTTCTCATAAATGATTTTTCCATTTTTTGCAACGAGCACATTTCCATTAAATCCAGATCTTTTATGGATTTTCATGATAAAATCATCAATTCTCTTATCCGCCTTTTTAGGATCATAGAGTAAAGCAATACTATCTAATTTCTCATCGGGTTGCGTTCTCTCCTTTGGTTTTTTATCAGGTTCGGAGCTACAGCCCTGAATAAGAATTATATAAGCTGAAATTAGTAGTAGCTGACGTAGATATTGGTTCATTCGTAAATTTTCCTTTCAATATTAATGCCGAAAATTAGAAAATATTATACTCAGCACAACAAAAGAGTTATAAACAATCCGGAAGTGTTGGGTAATTTTTTTTATAGAAACATTGTAAAATCTGTAATTTTGGGCCCAAGACTGCGTAAAAAAATCTAAATTTGTAATTTAACAAACAATTCCATTCCAATGACTTACAGAGTAGAACACGATACGATGGGTGAAGTTAAAGTGCCTGCAGATAAATACTGGGGAGCACAAACCGAACGCTCAAGGAATAATTTCAAAATCGGTCCCGAAGCATCAATGCCGAAGGAAATAATTGAAGCTTTTGCCTATCTTAAAAAAGCAGCCGCATTTACAAATGTGGATAGCGGAATTTTATCTATCGAGAAACGTGATCTTATCGCACAAGTTTGTGATGAAATTTTGGCGGGCAAGCTTGCCTCTGAATTTCCGCTAGTCATCTGGCAAACAGGGTCTGGCACTCAGTCTAACATGAACGTAAATGAGGTTATTGCCAATCGATCTCATGTTTTGCAAGGCCACAAGCTTGGAGAAGGAAGCACCTTTATTCACCCGAATGATGACGTTAATAAATCTCAATCATCAAACGACACCTATCCAACAGCTATGCATATTTCTGCCTATAAAATGGTAATGGAGGTGACTATTCCAGGTGTTGAAAAACTTCGTGATGCACTTCAGGTGAAAGTAGACAAGTTTAAAGATGTTGTTAAAATTGGACGCACCCACTTAATGGATGCTACCCCGTTAACATTGGGACAGGAATTTTCGGGTTATGTTTCGCAGCTTAACCACGGACTAAAAGCATTGAGAAATACATTAGACCATTTATCGGAATTAGCACTCGGCGGGACTGCAGTTGGCACTGGAATTAATACTCCAAAAGGCTACGATGTAAAGGTGGCAGAATATATTGCTAAGTTTACGGGACTTCCTTTCATTACTGCAGAAAATAAATTTGAAGCACTTGCCGCACACGATGCGATTGTTGAAAGCCATGGTGCACTAAAGCAAATTGCGGTTTCTTTGATGAAAATCGGAAATGATATCCGCCTCCTTGCTTCTGGTCCGCGTTCTGGAATCGGAGAGATCCATATTCCCGATAATGAGCCTGGTTCATCTATCATGCCTGGAAAAGTAAATCCGACTCAAAATGAAGCCATTACCATGGTTGCAGCTCAAGTTATGGGAAATGATGTAACGATCAGCATCGCAGGTTCAAATGGTCACTATGAGCTCAATGTTTTCAAACCTGTAATGGCCGCCAATTTTTTACAATCTGCACGTCTTATTGGTGATGCATGTGTTTCATTTACAGATAATTGTGTATCAGGTATCGAGCCAAATTATGAAGGTATTAAAAAACACCTTGAAAACTCACTGATGCTTGTTACCGCTTTAAATCCTCATATCGGTTATGAAAATGCAGCAAAAATTGCAAAAAAAGCGTTAAAAGAAAATAAATCACTTCGAGAAGCTGCCCTAGATCTTGGTTTACTAAGCAATGAGCAATTTGACCAGTGGGTACGTCCTGAAGAAATGATCGGCGGATTAAAATAATTCATCATGCCACTTTGAATTTATTTTAAAGTGGTTTTTAAAACATCAAAATGGCAAAACACGCTTATTGGTTTTTATTCTTATTAAGCGTTCTTGCTTTTACATCTTGTAAATTTAACCCCAACCTACAGGGAAAGGGAACAGAAAGTATACAGGGTGTTTGGGAAGAAGATTCCGTAGATTATCAAGATCAAAAATTGCAGTATTCTAAGCATAAGTTTCGCTTTACCTGCGATTCTGTGTATGTGACTATAGAAACATTTGCAAAAATAAATAGGTATCCTGATTCTTGCTTTAACAATGGAAGATGGACGGAATATGCTAAAGGAACCTATTTAACTAAGGAGGATACGCTAATTGTTACTGCTACATTTACAAAATCTAATTTTAAACAAAAAATTTCGGGTTGCTACCGAATTGGACAATACCTACCGGCCTTTGTAATCAGGAAAAATACTTCTGATAGCTTATATTTGGAGAGTATACAACAACATCTGCAACTTAAATTAGCGTTGAAAGAGAGAACAGTATGCGTTCAAAAACCACTAAACTAAACTGAATATGAAATTTTGGTACCTAAAAAAACTATTTTTTGCAGCCATTTTGCTCAATTTACCTTTTCAAAGTATGGCATGGGGTATGCTTGGTCATCGTGTTGTTGCACAAGTGGCAGAGAGCTATTTAACTAGAAAAGCTAGCCGAGAAGTAAAAAATATTCTTGGTCACGAGAGCATGGCTATGGCTAGTAATTGGGCCGACTTCATAAAATCTGAACCTGCTTACGATTATTTAGGTAATTGGCACTACATCAATTTGCCAGCAGGCATGAGCACAGAACAGCTTGAAAATTATCTGCAAAAAGACACCACGACAAATGCATACACTCGAATTAATTTTCTAAGTTCGGAACTTAAAAATAAGGCACTCGCGCAAGAAAAAAAGTTGATGTACCTCAGGATTTTAATTCACCTAGTGGGTGATGTTCACCAACCTATGCATACGGGTCGTTTTGAGGATTTAGGAGGCAATAAGGTGCAATTAAAATGGTTTGGTCAAAATACTAATCTGCACCGTGTATGGGATAGCGATTTAGTTGATAATCAAAATCTTAGCTATACAGAATACGCTCATTCAATCAACTTTTTGGATAAAAAAAGACTTCATTCCCTACAACAAGAGGGTAGCGCAAAATGGGTTATCAACTCCTATAAAATCAGCGAAAACTTATATTCAAAGGTAAAAAATGATGATAAATTGAGTTATAGATACATCTATGACAACATCGACACTGCCAACCAACAATTACTTAAGGGTGGCGTACATTTGGCTGCTTTACTAAATGACATTTTCAAAAATTAATTAATATAGCCGCTAAAATCTATGAAGATCTTAATGGTTTGTTTGGGCAATATTTGTCGTTCACCCTTAGCTCATGGTATTCTAGAGCACATGGCCAAAGAAAAAAACCTGAATTGGGAGATTGATTCGGCTGGAACTGGAAACTGGCATATAGGTGAGCAGCCCGATCGGCGATCAATTGCTATAGCTAAAAAATATGGGGTAGATATTAGCACGCAATCATGCAGACAATTCCTGAGCGATGATTTTGAGAATTTTGACCATATTCTGGTGATGGATCAAAACAATCTATCGGATGTGATTTCGCTGGCCATAACAGATGCTCACTTTAGCAAAGTTCGTCTTTTTCTAAAAAATGGAGTTGTGCCCGACCCATACCTTGACGACAAACAGTTCGATCCAGTTTATAAAATGATTGAAAAGCGTTGTCTAGAACTTATTGAGGAGCTCAACACCAATCGTTAAGCTTCGACTCTTTTTGTACATTTGAAACATGGCAATTATCAAACCGTCTATTCCTAAAGGAACCCGTGATTTTTCCGCAACCGAAATGGTGAAGCGTAATCATATTTTTAATACGATTAGTTCAGTATTTAAAAAATATGGTTATCAGGAGATTCAAACCCCTACGATGGAAAACTTGACAACCCTAACCGGAAAATATGGAGATGAGGGGGATAAGTTAATTTTTAAAGTTTTAAATTCTGGAGATTATCTTTCGAATATTCCAACCGAAAAATTAGAAAGTCGCAATTCTCAAGCGCTGATATCGGAAATAAGCGAAAAAGCACTCCGCTACGACCTTACTGTTCCTTTTGCACGCTATGTAGTGATGCACAGAAATGATATTTCTTTCCCATTTAAAAGATTCCAAATCCAACCAGTTTGGCGTGCCGACCGACCCCAAAAAGGAAGGTATCGCGAGTTTTATCAGTGCGATGCAGATGTTGTTGGATCGGAAAGCCTGATTAATGAGGCTGAGTTTGTATTGATTTATCAGGAAGCTTTAAGTAAACTCGGACTGAAAGATTTTACCATTAAAATCAATAATCGCAAGATTTTATCAGGGATAGCTGAAATTATTGGAAAACCACAACTCATTGTGGATATGACGGTTGCTATTGATAAATTAGATAAAATAGGGCTCGACGGGGTGATAAAAGAATTGCTTGAAAGAGGGTTTAATGAACAAGATATTGAAAAATTAAAGCCAATTATCTTGCTTAGTGGTTCAAATGAAGAAAAGTTAAAGAGTCTGCGCTTGGCACTTTCTTCTTCCCAAGTCGGACTTAAAGGTATAGCTGAAATTGAAAGTATTTTCAATTATGTAGAGCTACTAACAGGCCAGACTCAAGATTCAGTAAAACAAAACCTTGAATTAGATATTACTTTAGCCAGAGGCTTAAACTATTATACCGGAGCAATTTTTGAAGTTAAAACCAATGAAGTTGCAATGGGAAGCATTGGTGGTGGAGGTCGTTATGATGATCTTACCGGAATGTTCGGCCTCAGCGATTTAACAGGCGTGGGTATATCTTTCGGTGCCGACCGCATTTATGATGTGCTAGAAGAGCTTAAACTATTCCCAGAGAGCACATCTGAAAGTACCACGGTGCTAGTTAGTAATTTTGATGAGCAAGCTGAGCGCTTTGCATTGCCTTTGCTACAAAAATTAAGATCTTCAGGTATCAGTGCTGAAATTTATCCATCGTCAGCCAAGCTTAAAAAACAAATGACCTACGCCGACGATAAAAATATCCCTTTCGTGATATTGATTGGAAGCGATGAAATGGAAAGCGGATTATTAACGCTAAAAAATATGAAAAGTGGCGAACAGCAGAAATTATCAGCAGATCAAATAATCGGACTTTTATTAGCCTAATTATCATATCTCAACCAAAATCTAGATTATCCCCCCCCCCTAAAAAATATATAAGCAAGTGGATGGTATTTGCATTTTCTTGCGGACAAACCATTAGTATGATTTCACAAAGGAAATAGTCCAGAAATTTCTGTCACTAATCTTTTAGCTAAGTCTCGATAAATCATAGATTAGTCATAAAACATTTGAACTATTCTAAAAAAGCCTTTTAATCTTTAATTTTATTTTAGAATATTATAAATCAGATGATTGTGTTAAAATTCTGGTTACTACTACCTCGAAGGGCTTTCCCAAAAAAATTAATAAAGCCCTGTTTATTGGTTTTCTAAATTTTATAGTCAAATGGGTATAATCTATCATCATCTAAAAAATAAAAATTTATGGAACGTAAAGATTTTCTAGCCGCACTAGGATTAGGAGCTGGCTCATTAATTGTGTCATCATGCCTTGGAGCCTGTGGAAAAAGTGATTCAGCAACACCATCATCAGGAACACCTCCAAGTGGTGGCAACACTAAGGTTGATTTTACAATTAACGTAAGTACCAATTCAGACATAAGCGCAAAAGGCTGGACCATCCAAAATAATATAATTATTGCAAAAAATGGATCCGATTATATTGCTCTGTCTGGCGTATGCACCCATCAAGGTGCCTCATTAACCTACAATTCTGGTAATAATACATTTCCCTGCTCGCTCTCAGGAGCACCGCATGGTTCTGTGTTTGATTCAAACGGTAACAGAACTCAAGGTCCGGCAAGTTCTGGATTAAAAAAATATAATACCACATTGAGCGGCAATTCACTAAGAGTATTTGAATCATAATAAATCGGGTATAATGAAAAAAATATATTTGATTCTACTATTCCTAATTCCACAAGGCTTAAAAGCACAAAACGACTTGATGGATATGCTATCCGATAGCACTGAAGTGGGATATAAAAGTGCAACATTCAAAGCCAATAGAATTATAAATGGACATTCTGTTGAAACCGTTGGTAAAAAAAACCTTGACTTTATAATCTCACACCGATTTGATAGGCTCAATAGGGGCTTTGATGAGTTCTTTGGCTTAGATGCGGCAACAATTAGGCTAGGACTTGAATATGGCCTCAATGATCGATTTACGATAGGTCTTGGTAGAAGCTCCTACGAAAAAGTATATGACTACTTTGGTAAATACAAACTACTTCGTCAAACATCTAATAGTGAAAAAATACCGCTTTCACTGACTTTAGTATCAGGTTATGCCATTAGAACCCAAAACACAAACCCCAGCCTCACATCATTTGATCGAAGTAGTTATTTCGGACAATTTTTATTGGCAAGAAAATTTGATACTGGTTTTTCTCTTCAAGTATCGCCAACTTTAATTCACAGAAATCGACCAGATATTGCTGATGATGCCCAAACAGTTTTTTCAACCGGTTTTGCGGGTATGTTAAAATTAACGAAAAGAACTTCGATAAATGGGGAGTATAATTACGTTTTACCGAACCAAATTAATGACAACTATACCAATAACTTCTCCCTTAGCTTAGATCTTGAAACAGGTGGGCATGTTTTTCAACTATTATTCACCAATTCTTTTGGGATGACAGAAAGACAATTTCTTACGGAAACAAATGGTAAATGGGCTAATGGAGATATTCATTTTGGGTTTAACATTTCAAGAACTTTTTCCTTTGATAATAAAAAGAAAAATAAATAATGAAGCA
>JBIHZP010000278.1:0-2744 GCA_044231315.1 Daejeonella sp.
TCAGTTTTAACTGTTTATTTGTCTCTTAGACAATCAAAACGACTTGAAGAATCATAATTTAATTGCGAAAACTTTAGGTCTTCGATTTCATGAATTGAATCTATACTGAATTGATTCTGTTCAAAATCAATTCTCTTTATAAGGTTTTTAATAAGGGAAAGATCGAATTCATCCTTATTGAATTTAATCTGATATTCCTGATCTGAAATGACAATACTTAATTTTACCATATTTTTTTATTTCAAAAATAAAAAAAGGGCATTTAACTTGTGTTAAATGCCCTTGATCATTATATTATCTTTCTGTTAACTAAACCATTCTAAAACAGTCTCTTTTGATGGCATGTTAATTTCAAGTTTCATCTTTTTACGCATCCCACCAAGGTCATTAAATACCTTGTTTGGATTCCCAGATTTTAGCTCTTCAAGAGTTTTAAAGCCCATCTTATTTAATACAGGAACCCATTCTGCTGGAATACCTTGTGCTATAAAATCTTCTGATGAAGCTTGTTTTACCTTCTTTTCTGGTCTCATTTGAGGGAAGAATAAAACCTCTTGAATGGTGCTTTGATTGGTCATTAACATGACTAAACGGTCAATCCCAATTCCTAATCCCGATGTTGGTGGCATCCCATACTCTAAAGCTCTCAAAAAGTCTTCATCCATTGCCATAGCTTCTTCATCACCTCGTCCAGCAAGTAATAATTGCTCTTCTAAGCGCTCACGTTGGTCGATCGGATCATTTAGTTCTGTGTATGCATTTGCTATCTCTTTGCCCATTACAAATAGCTCAAAACGCTCAACAAGTCCTTCGTGACTGCGATGTTTCTTAGCTAGAGGAGTCATTTCAATTGGATAATCTGTGATATAAGTAGGCTGAATTAAAAACTCTTCTACTTTTTCACTAAATATCTCATCAATTAACTTTCCTCTACCCATGCTTGGGTCAATTTCAATATTTAATTGCCGACAAGTAGCTCTTAATGTTTCTTCACCCATTTCAGAAACATCTATTCCTGTAAACTTTTTAATGGAGTCGTACATGGAAAGCTTTTCATAGGGACCAGCAAATTCGATGACATGCTCAGCAACTTTTACGTTTGATTTGCCATGAATAGCGATGGCTACTTTTTCAAGACATTGCTCAACCATGCTCATCATCCATATATAATCTTTGTAAGCTACATAGATCTCCATAGATGTAAATTCTGGATTATGAGTGCGGTCCATGCCTTCATTTCTAAACATTTTTCCGAACTCATACACGCCATCAAAGCCCGCAACAATGAGTCGCTTGAGGTACAATTCATTTGCAATACGCAAATAAAGAGGCATATCTAATGCATTATGATGCGTATTGAATGGTCTTGCTGCTGCACCACCATGTATCGGCTGAAGAATGGGAGTTTCAACTTCCATCCAACCTTGATCATCAAAATACGATCTCATGGTATTAATTACCTTCGACCGCTTTATGAAAATAGACTTAAATTCTGGGTTTACTGTAAGATCAACATAACGCTGTCTGTAGCGCATTTCTGGATCAGTAAAGCCATCGTAGGTATTTCCTTCATCATCGCGTTTTACGATTGGTAGCGGCTTCAGCGACTTCGATAAAACTTTCATTTCACTAACATGAATAGAAATTTCACCAGTTTTGGTAGTAAAAACATATCCAGTGATGCCAACAAAATCGCCGATATCTAAAAGCTTCTTGAAAACGGTATTGTAAAGGGTTTTATCTTCTCCTGGGCAGATTTCATCACGGTTAATATAGGCTTGAATCCTTCCTGTGGAGTCTTGAAGCTCCGCAAATGAAGCACTTCCCATTATCCTACGACTCATAATTCGGCCAGCAAATTTGATATTTTTATAGGATGTTTTATCGCGTTCGTAATTATCTAAAATATCCTTCGCAAATGCATTTACTTCAAATGCTTCAGGTGGATAAGGGTCAATTCCAAGGTTTCGTAATTCAACTAAGGCCTCTCGGCGCAAAATCTCCAATTCAGATAATCCGATGCTCATTTATTTAAAATTTGTGCAAAAATAAGAAAAAGCACGTATAGATTCTATTTATTGCGTGCATCATGCTGATGTTTGATTCAGAAAATCAAAAAGAATAGATAAATCTGCTATTAAAATCGATTAATATCGAATTTCAAATTAATCGACTTCTGTTTCTTGTAAATAAAGGGCACTAATGTCTTCATCATATTTCTTCTCAATTGCCTTTCTTTTTGCTTTCATGGTTGGCGTAATTTCACCTTCTTCAATGCTAAAAGGGTTTCTTTTTACTAAAAATGACTTCATGCGCTCAAACTTGGCTAATTCATTTGAATATTTTTTAATGTCTTCATTTAACCAATCAAGTATTTTTGGGTCTCTGATAAACGAATCTTTCTCTTGAAAATACTCATCCTTCAAGTTAAAAGTTTCTTGGAGGACCTCCCTAGAAGGAATTACAATAGCTGTAACGTATTCACGCTTATCACCAATTAAGAATATTTGTTCAATTTTAGGACTCTTTAAATAGGTGTTTTCAACTGGTGTGGGATATATATTTTTGCCATAAGCATTGACTAGCATGTTTTTAATTCTGTCGGTAATCTGAAGATTTCCCTTATAATAACGACCTACATCGCCAGTATGAAACCATCCATCCGGGTCAATTACTTCTGCAGTCTCCAAAGGCTTATTCCAATATCCTTTCATCACGCAATGCCCTCTCACAATAATTTCACC
>JBIHZP010000279.1:0-2738 GCA_044231315.1 Daejeonella sp.
TTAATGGAGCAACAGAATTGGATGATCTACTTAATAATGTGTTCTTTAACTCGAAGTTTTCACTTGGAGTAATTGTTAAGCCATCAGCATGAAATATAGCATTTGAATTTATTGAAAGCCCTTCCTCAGAACCAACATATAAAATAGAGTTGGTTTGTGAAAATGCTTGAGCTGAGATCAAGACTAGTATTAAAAGTAATTTGGACTTCATGTTTTTAGATTTATATCTATTCGATCCTCTTTAAATTAGATCAATTTTTTTTTTCAATATGCGCATTAAAATTAAGAAAGTAAGCTTTTTTACTGTTTAATACAACTCAAAAAGGATTTCTCTAGTAACAAATATATGAATATTAATCAAAAGAATTTACATTTTTCACTGATTTTAAATGTTTATTGAAACCTAATTTAGGTTGAACAAATATTGCCACTCAAATTAATATTATTTATTAAAATCAAGGATACTATTTGCTTAAATCCTTGATTCTGATATTTCTGAATTGCAATTCTGAACCATGACCTAGAAACCCGATATGCCCACTTTCTCTCATCAAACCCGGATGCTTTTGTCCGTCAGCAGCTCCGTTTTTCCTTGCCTCAGAAATATCTGCATCAAGAATTACATCGCCATTTAAAATAACTTTTATTTTGGAGCCTTGAACGATAACTTCTTGATAATTCCATTCACCCAAAGGCTTTAAAGAACCTCTTTTTGCAGGAATTGTTCCATAAATCGACCCATGATATTGATACACTTTCAAGGCTTTATATATGGGGGCATCATTATCCAATATTTGCAATTCCATCCCTTCATAGGCCGCATCGCCGCTTAAAGGAGCCCTAATCCCGAGTCCGTTGTTTGCACCCGGACTCAACTGAAACTCAAAACGGAAAATAAAGTCGGAATACTGCTCTTTAGTATATAAATTACTCCCCAAAGTATTTTTCCCAGGTTTAGGTCGCACCGCTAAATCTCCATTTTCTGTGATGTAATCTCTAGTATTACCTTGCCAATTATACATATTGGTGCCATCAAACAGAATTTTATAACCCTCCTTTTTTTCTTTTTTACTTAGTTCAAAAGGTTTAACGCGAGGCAATTCCTTGATGTAAATATTACGATATGATACCGGTGAACCATGCGCTTGAAGCTCAATCTGCTCTTCCATGAAAATCGGCATTTTCTTGTCCCAATAATTCTCAAGTATTACATTTTCTGTTACTAGCTCGCCATTTAAATAAACCGTCACGCGATCTGCTTTCATGATGATGTGGAAGGTATTCCACTCTCCGAGCTTCTTATCGGCTACCTTTAGAGGCTTGCTTTCATTTACCTGATTATTGTATAAACCGCCGGAACCAACTTGTGCGCCAACCTTTACACGGGCATTATCCCAAATCTGCACTTGAGGCGTACCTCTCAAATAAATACCCGCATCGCCTTCCTGTTTCCCATCATCGATAATTTTCCAGTCGACTAACATCTCAAAGTCGCCGTATTTCTTTAGTGTGGTGATATTATCGCCATGGCCAACAAACTGCAATTCCCCATCGACTACTTTCCAGCTTTCACGCATTTCCGCATCTGCTTTAGCTTGTGCTTCAGCTAATGTTTGAGCATCCATATTCGAACGCTTGATAGGATTAGCTACTAAACCCTTCCAACCACTTAGGTCCTTTCCATTGAACAAAGCCGTAAAACCATTTTTAAGAGGCTCTTGAATCATTCGATAATCACTTTTAGCGAGGCTACTATTTTGTGCAAATGAAAAAGGTGCTGGCAACATCAATGCCATTAAAATGAAAGGGCGGATGGTTTTTAAGAAGGTCAACATCATTGTTTTTGAATTATTTGTTTTTGAATTTAGCTTTTTATTTTTAATACTCTGACATACAATGCATTATTAAATTTAGTTGAAATCAATCCCCCCGAAAAACTCCGGAAAATGGAAATTCGGAGCTTCGCTTAGAATAGTATTCCATGCCAAAAAATGAGGCTCAGGAAGATCATCTCCACATTTATAAAAATTGGCGCGGCATTTTTTACCCCTTAAAGATCGTATTTCATGATAGTGAAAAGCACTGAAGGGAATGGCTAAAGTGAGCTCCCATCCAATATTTGCCTCACTGTTTATTGCAGGCCTTATTGAACTTTGAAAGGTGATATCTTTAATAATTTCTGGAGCAATCAATTCTCGATCTAAAGAACCTTTACCAAAGCCTAAGAGGCACGTTCCAGCACAATTAAACTCAAAATTATAATATTCGGGTTCATCCCCAAATGCGACGAAAAACTCAACACAACTATCCTTATAAACAGCTTGATTAGGCTCTGTACAAATCGCTCTTACATGCTTCTCTTCTACAAAAAATTTCAAAAATATTCCATGTGTTCCATGAGCAATCGAAAAAGCAACTTGTGGTTTATAAGGGAATGCCTCCCATGGCGCATTGGCAATAAATTCTTTATGAATATCGTCGAGCTTCTCTGAAATCTCATTAAGAGAGCTAGACTCATCCAGATGAATAAATGGGACTGAAAGCTGTTTCATGATTATTTATGTGCCTTTAGAGCAAAGAAACTACCTTGCCAGTCCTGACCGACTCATCACAGGCGAAGGCAATTCTCAAGCTATTTACGGCATCGTCGCCATGCTCGCTCAAATCAAGATCTTCCACCATTGCTTTCAAGAAATAACGCTGTTCACGATTGCAAAGCTCCTGATGATCAGGCTCAT
>JBIHZP010000280.1:0-2735 GCA_044231315.1 Daejeonella sp.
TGAATCCGTTTATTGCGAAATATGATTCGAAAAGTGCACGACAGTTTTTGATTGACTTAGCAAAAAAATATCCCAATAATAGTTTTACTGCCGATGCGGTGATTAGTAATTTGGCTAAGAAGGAAGCTGAGTTTCAAAAAGAGCTTGCAGCAGATTCAAGTACAGTTATCAGTAAGCGATTAAAAAAACTAATGGATGAGCTCTCTAAAAAGAGTGTATCCAACTTGGATGTTTCCAAGGAATACCCGAAAGGAGCTAATCTGTTTCGTTCAATTTGTCAGACCTGCCATGGGGCTGATGGCAATGGTATTAATGGCTTAGCGCCCCCTTTAAATAAGTCGGATTGGGTTACAGGAGATCAAAGCAGATTGGTTAAAGTTCTTCTCTATGGTTTAGCCGGCCCGATAAAAGTGGGTGAAAGGCTATACAAGGCTCCGGAAATAAGTGGGGAAATGCCTGGAATTGCTTCAAACACAAGCTTTTCGGATGAGGATATCGCACAAGTGGCAAATTACATCCGAAATTCCTGGTCTAATAAAGCGGATAAGGTGTCATCTAAATCAGTCACAGAAATTCGTGCTAAGTATAAGAGTAGAGAAAAAGCATTTACGGAAGCTGAACTAAACCAATAATTGACCATATACAGCTGATTTTTATTCATTTTAACAAAAACCCTTGCACTATGGAATTGTTTTCTTTAATGCATATCAATAAAATTTTAAGATAAATCATGCAAAATTTTGCTCCAATAGCACTTTTCGTTTATAATCGTCCGGAGCATACCCGGCGAACGATTAAGTTCTTACAGCAAAATTTATTGGCTGAAGAATCTCGACTTTATATTTTTTCTGATGCCGCGAAAAACCCTAATAATCTGTCGCTCGTAGAGGAAGTGCGTGAAATCATTCACTCAGTTGAAGGTTTTAAGCATGTGGAGCTAATTGAGCGTAAAAGCAACCTGGGACTTGCCAATTCGATTATTGATGGAGTGAGCCGACTTGTGAAGGACTACGGCAAGGTGATCGTATTTGAAGACGATTTGATTAGTTCCATGTACACCCTACAGTATTTTAACGATGCGCTAAATCGCTATCAGGATGAAGAAAAAGTGATGCATATTGGGGCTTATATGTATCCCCTAAAGGAGGAAAACCTACCCGAAACCTTTTTTTACCGCGCAGCAACTAGTTGGGGATGGGCAACTTGGGATCGTGCATGGAAGAATTTTGAGCCTGATATCGACCTGATAATCAGTCGCTTTGATCATGAAAAGAAACATCGCTTCTCCATTGATGGCACCATGAATTTTTGGAAACAGATCCAAGAATTTAAAAGTGGCAAAAATAATTCATGGGCAATTAGATGGTATGCGTCTATATTTTTAAAAGGTGGGCTCACACTGAACCCCTCCAAATCACTCATTAATAATATTGGACATGATGGGACTGGTATTCATTCGGGCATGAATGATATTTATCATGTCATCATAAATCCGCAGCCCATCCAATCTTTCCCCGAAAAAATTGAGGAAAATCAGCTCGTTTATCATTCCATTAAAAATTTCCTCAAAAATAGAAAGGGAAGCTTGTGGCAGAGAATACTTCGCTTTGCCAAAGAAAAAATAAAGGGAATTTAAGGCCTCTTTTTGGCCTCCAAAAGGATGTAGGGGGATAAGGCTTTTGATTCAAATGGGAATAGTTTAGTAAAAACTTTTCCGATGAACCAAATGGATTTTATGAAGGCTTTTGTGAGACCAGACTTTTGATCTTTATTTTCAAGCCAAACGCTGTATTTACCAATGTATGAAGCCTTTATAACCTCTAGTCCGAGCTCCTCCATAAATTTCTTAAGCAATTTCGGATCCATGCATTCGATGTGGTGTTTTTCATAATTATCCCGATCGAAAGTCTTTTGAACCCAGCCATTTACGCCTCTAAAATTGGGTAAAGTAATAAATAAGGTCCCATGCGGATTTAAAAACTCTAAATGCCTTGCTATGATATCTTTTGTATCCTTAAAATGCTCAATCAATCCGCAAGAAAGCACCAGGTCGTATTTTTCTGTTGCCTTATATTGAAATAAATCAGCTTCGATGAGCGTGATATCGTGTTCACTTAAATTATTTTTCTCCAATACCTCTTTTAGGATTCCGCGGTGAATAAAATAATCGAATAGCGTAGTTTCAACGTGAAGGTATTTTTTTAGAAAAATGGAGTAATAACCTGGAAATCCCCCCAATTCTATAGCAGTTTTGCTTTTATCCTTTAAAACTACTTCTTCTAAATATTGATGAAAAAGGTAATTTTTGTCGATTGAAATCGCAAGATCAGGCTTTGATTCCCAATAATTGGTCCAGAATGTACGGTCGGTTAATTGATTCTCCATGCAACAACAAAGAAAACAAAAAGATTAGACATGCGCATAAATTTAAGAAGGAATTGTGTTTGAGTTCCAATTCATTCTAACAATTAGCTTTATGAATTGTATTTTTGGGTAGTGAAAATTATCCATTTAAACACATACGCTGGAAACGGGGGCGCAGGCAGGGCCTGCATGCGATTAAACAAGGCTTTGAAAGCTGAGGGGGTGGATTCTGTGTTGGCCGTAAATTTCCTTTTTAGGGATAATCCCGAGGTAGAAAATCTGTCGAAGGGCATTTTTTCAAAATGGTTTACCGCGGCAGGAATTATCATGGAGCGAATGACTGCCAAATTATTCAGCAAAAATGTACCGAT
>JBIHZP010000035.1:0-9176 GCA_044231315.1 Daejeonella sp.
CTAAAAAATTAGAAATTAAAATGGAAATAGGAAAAGAAATTAATAGTCAGAAGTTTGAAAATAATCTGCAAAAGTCGGTTGTTAATTTGATTTATACCTATGGCTGGATAACAAATTTACTTGGGCAGAAACTCAATAAATATGATATAACCCTTCAGCAATACAATGTCATGCGTATTTTGCGTGGCCAGCATCCTAAGCCTGCTACTATTAATTTAATTAAAGTGCGGATGCTCGATAAAATGTCGGATGCTTCTAGGATTGTTGATCGCCTAGTTCAAAAGGAATTGGTTGATCGATCTATAAATACAAATGACCGCCGCGCTGTTGATATTATTATTACTAAAAAGGGGCTTGATATTCTGCTGAAATTAGACGCTGAATTATTATTTGATGATATTCTCGGTAAAGATTTCAACAATACAGATGCCGGTATTTTGAGTGATTTGCTTGATAAAATGAGAGAGTAGAATTAAGGTGAATTACAAAACGCTATCAATTATTTATAGCTCATTCCTCCTTAAAATTAATCTTTAATGTAATAAAAAACCAAATAAGGCAATTCCAATTCCGAATAGAACAGCTATTACCTTTTTTAAATTGAATTTATGGTCTACGCTTGATTCGAAGAGAATCGTAGTAGAAATATGTAGAAAGATACCGATTACTACGGCCATAATTTGATCGAAATAGACTTCAATATTCCCAACAGATCCTTGTTCTATTTCAAAACTCAACCAATAGCCCAAAGGACTCATTAGGGCAAACAATATAAGAAGAGCTGAAATTCGTCCCTTACTTAATTTGTTTCCCAATAGAACGCTCCCTAATGCAAATGCCGCCGGAATATGATGTAAAGCTATGCCATAAACAAGCTCTTGATGTTGCCCTTGTGCTAGAGGCATACCTTCTAAAAATGCATGTAAACACAAACTAATCATTATTCCAATGGGGAAAACAACGTGTTGGTGGCTATGTTTATGAATATGTCCATGTTCAATTCCCTCAGAAAATTGTTCCATAAATATCTGAAGTAAAAAACCACCAAGTATAAACAAGCCAATTTGTGGATTATTTGAGGAGTAAACATCAGGCATTAAATGCAAAACGGTTATAGCAAATAAATAGGCCCCACTAAAAGATAAAACTAATTTTAAACGGTTTGTATTGTCTTTTTTGAACAGGAAAATTGCAAGCCCTCCAATTAACGAACTGCTAAAAAGTAAAATCAGTTCCCAGATTTCCATGTTTTGAATATTTTGTTTGACAATAAAATTTTACCCATACCCAAACCAATGCTACTACCAAGTAAGCTTCCTGTTAATATATCAATTGGGTAATGCACGCCAACATATATTTGAGCGAAACTTATGGATGCTGCCCAAAATATTCCCAAAGGTAAAATGATTTTCCATCGATGGTAAAACATCATAATTAAAAATACAGCTATTCCAAAATGATTGGTTGCATGGGAAGATGGAAAACTGTATCCAGTGCCACAATCAACGATATTATTTACTTCCGACTTTATTTCTGGTTCATTACATGGTCGCAGTCTCTGAACACTTGGTTTGATTATAGTTGAAGAAAAAAAATCACTAATGCCAAAGGTCATAAATAGACCTAATAGTAATATCAAGCCCTGTTTTCCATAGTTTTTGATTGAAAACACAATAATAAATAGGTAGAGGAGAACCCAAGTATAGCGGTCTCTAAGAATCGGCATTAGCCAATCAAAAAAAGCATTACTTAAGCCATGATTTATTGCAAAGAATAGATCCCGGTCAAATTGAATGAGTTGATCAATCATTATTTTTTTTGCAAATAAATATTAGACGATCAGACTTTTCTTCATCGAATGGTTTTAATGAATAATCGCCAAAATGGCTTAAAATTTCAAATCCACTTTTCAAAAACATCCTTTCAAAATCACTTTTACTGAAGGCTTTTACTTCTTCATTAAATGAAAATTCTTTGTTTTTATGCTCAAATGAGATATTTTTTATGATTTTTCCATTTGCAATTTTCTTGCTTATGTGAAAGTCAATTCCATCTACATGTTTCACTTCTTGAGGTGCTAAGTGGCGCATAATTTTTTCACTATTGAAATAATCGAGTACCAAAATACCTGATTTTTTAAGTGATTTATTAAATGCCTGCAATGCCTTCAAATGATCCTTTTCAGTCTCGAAGTATCCAAAACTTGTAAAAAGGTTAAAGGAAATATCAAAATAGTTAATGTAAAAAGTATTCCTCATGTCATGAACATAAAATTGAAGGCTCTCTTTTTCAAACTGTTGTGCAAATTTTATGTTTGCATTTGATAAGTCAATACCCGTAACATCATATCCTTTTTTATTGAGGTAAACCGAATGCCTGCCACGTCCACATGCGATGTCAAGTAATTTAACTTCTGGCTTCGGTTTTAAAAATGCACATAAATTATCAATAAAAAATTCAGCCTCTTCATCATTTCGACGATGATATAAGATGTGGTAATAGGGCGAACTAAACCAGTTTTGAAACCATTTTTTGGGCATATGAACCTTACAGAATTAAAATGCAAATATACACATTTACCTTTTTACAATATTGTATTCAATGGATTTGTTATTTTTGAATTTTAAACTATAAATGTGGCTTTAATCAAATCAATCTCGGGAATCAGGGGTACCATCGGTGGACTAGCAGGTAATGGCTTAACACCTCCTGATATAATAAAATTTACTGCAGCCTATGGTCAGTGGGTAATTGCAAATACAGGAAAGAAGAAAATTGTGGTTGGTAGAGATGCCAGAATTTCTGGTGAAATGGTCAGAAATTTAGTTGTGGGTACACTTCAAAGCATTGGAATAGATGTGGTTGACCTCGGACTTTCCACAACTCCAACTGTTGAGCTTGCTGTTCCGGATGAAAATGCTGGAGGTGGTATAATTCTTACCGCGAGTCATAATCCCAAACAATGGAATGCTTTAAAGCTCTTGAATGAGAAAGGAGAGTTTATCTCCGACTCCGATGGACAGTGGGTTTTAGCGCAAGCTGAAAAAACTGATTTGGATTATGCTCAGGTTGATGATTTAGGATCTGTTGTTTATGATGATAGCTATTTACAAAAGCATATCGATAAAGTATTGGCATTGCCTCTTGTAGATGTAAATGCTATACATAAAGCTGATTTTAAGGTAGTTATTGATTGTGTAAACTCTTCGGGTGGGATATTTATTCCAGCTCTACTAAAAGCATTAGGAGTTAAAACAATCCATGAACTTTATTGCGAGCCTAATGGTGAATTTCCACATAATCCGGAACCATTGCCTGAGAATCTAGTCGATTTATCACGTGAAGTGCTTGCTAAAAAAGCTGATTTGGGTATTGCCGTTGATCCGGATGTAGATCGTTTATGTTTTGTGTGTGAGGATGGATCTATGTTTGGCGAAGAATATACGCTGGTTGCTGTTGCCGATTATGTATTAAGTCATACTCCGGGAAATACAGTTTCTAACTTATCTTCTACACGTGCTTTAAGGGATGTGACTGAGGCAGCATCTTGTATCTATACAGCAGCTGCAGTGGGGGAAGTTAATGTGGTAAATGCCATGAAGGAGACTAACGCTATAATTGGTGGTGAAGGAAATGGTGGTGTTATTTATCCTGAATCTCATTATGGACGGGATGCATTGGTTGGAATTGCTTTGTTTTTAACCCACTTGGCCAAAAAGGAGCAAAAGGTCTCTGTTTTAAGAGCTTCTTATCCACCATATTTCATCTCGAAAAATAAAATTACGCTAACGCCCGAAATGGATATTGATGCGCTATTGCTTGAAGTTGAAAAGCGTTATCAAAATCAACCTCATAGCACCATCGATGGATTAAAAATTGAATTTGATAAGCAATGGGTTCATTTAAGAAGGTCTAATACCGAGCCAATTATCCGAATCTATTCTGAAGCGAGTTCAGAGGTTTTGGCCGATAATCTAGCTCAAAAAATAATATCAGATATTAAAGAAATATTAAGGCTGACTGAATAGTCGCAAAAAAATATCGCTAATTTTGTGGCGGTAGATACCTTAAAAACTTGTATACTTTTTAATCAAGAGCTTATGCAGGTAATTATCCCTAATTAAAAATAGAAAAATGCGTGTATATCTAGATAATGCTGCAACAACACCGCTTGATAAAGAAATCTTGAAATCGATGTTTGAGGTGATGGAAAGTCAATATGGTAATCCATCCTCTATTCATGCACATGGTAGGGAGGTTCGGACTTTAATAGAAAAATCACGTAAGAGTGTCGCTTCACTATTACAAGCCTCTCCATCCGAATTTTTCTTTACCTCAGGGGGTACTGAGGCTGATAATATGGCTATACGTTGTGGAATTATTGATCATGGAATAACACATGCCATTACCACTTCAATTGAACATCATGCAGTGCTTCATACCCTTCAGGCCCTTGAAAAAAACGGTGTGATTAAACTTAGCTTTGTGAACATAGATTCAAAAGGCTCTGTGGATTATACGCACCTAGAAGAACTATTGCGCATTAATGAACGCAGTTTTGTGTCCTTGATGCATGCTAATAATGAATTGGGAACGCTTACAGATCTGGAATTAGTTGGCGATTTATGTGAGCAATACAATGCCATTTTTCATTGCGATACGGTTCAAACAATGGGCCATTACCCACATGATTTAAGTAAGTTAAAAGTACATTTTTTGGTTTGTGCGGCGCATAAACTTCACGGACCCAAAGGCGTTGGTTTTCTCTATATCAATCATGCAATTAAAATCAATCCGATGATTTTTGGAGGTTCACAAGAAAGGAATATGCGTGGCGGGACTGAAAATGTGTATGGCATCATTGGACTGGGTAAGGCTTTAGAAATGGCTTATGAAGACATGAATGCCCACCAGGAACATATTCAAGGCTTGAAAACCTATATGAAAGAACAGCTTATCGAACATATTTCTGGTATAGAATTTAATGGCGAGACTGATCCAGAAAAGAGCCTTTATACCGTTCTGAATGTTTCTTTTCCCGAGATGGAAATGGCAGAAATGTTGCTTTTTAGTCTAGATATTGCTGGAATATCGGCCTCGGGAGGGAGTGCTTGTAGTTCCGGGACAAATATAGGTTCACATGTTTTAAATGGTATAGGTGCAAACGCAAATAGGCCGGCAGTTAGGTTCTCTTTCAGTAAATTGAATACAAAAGAAGAAATTGATTATGTGATTGATAAGGTGAAGGAATTGTTTCCAGTATCCTAAAAAGATTTCAGTAATTCTGCTTCTAAATTCTTCTTGTCAATGTCCCAGGTATTTCGTAAATTAATACTAGTCTAAGAAAAGGAGGGATTTATGACTAAAAAACATGTTTTAAAGTCTAAGAAAAAAGATGTTACCAAAGATGAATCTAAAGAAAAAATCATCCATAAACATCATTATGCCGGTCTGCGTTCTGGGTTTAGCTTCACGCATCATTCCCATGGTCGCGTTAACAATCATTCCATAGGGTTTAATCATGAACCAGGTACTTTGTAATTTAAAATCCCGTTAAAGCGGGATTTTTTAGTATATATTTATTAGAAAATCCAATAATTTATGAAACGTAGAAAATTCATACAGAATGCAAGTCTTTCCTTAGGGATGATTGCCTTAGCTCATCATAATTCTTTAGCTGATATTTTATTTCAGCCAAAATATCAATTTAAGCTATTGAGGAATAATGTAGGCATATTTACAGAGCAGGGCGGGACCATTGCATGGTTGTCAAACAGCGCCGGTATGGCCGTTGTTGATAGTCAATTTCAAAATTCTGCAATGAATCTTATTGCTGAATTGAAAAAGGCCTCAGAAAAGCCACTTCACTATTTAATTAATACACATCATCATGGAGATCATACCGGTGGAAATATTGCTTTTAAAGGATTTGCTGAAAAAGTAGTTGGCCACGTAAATTGCCTTGAAAACCATCAAAAAACTGCTACCGCACAGAAGTCGGAGGATAAACAATTGTTTGCGGATACCGTTTTTAAAGATCAATGGAATGTTAAAATTGGCTCTGAACAAATCCAGGCTAATTATTTGGGTGCAGCTCATACCAATGGCGATATTATTGTTCATTTTGAAAATGCAAATATTGCCCACATGGGTGATTTGATGTTTAATAGAAGATATCCTTTTATCGATAAAAGTGCGGGGGCAAATATTCAAAGCTGGACTGAAGTGCTGGAGAAAGCAATTGCTAAATACGATAATGATACCCTTTTCATTTTCGGACACTCATTGGATCCTGAAAAGGTAACTGGTAAGAAAGAGGATTTAAAGGCTATGCAGAATTATCTTGAAAAGCTTCTATTGTTTGTGAAAGCAGAGCTTAAGGCTGGAAAAACAAAAGAAGAAATAATGAAAGCTGATCGTATTCCAGGCGCAGAAGAGTATCAAGGGCAGGGTATTGAGAGGAGTTTAACCGCAGCTTTACTGGAGTTGTCTAATTAAGCATTTTAGGTTTCTTTAAATTTCAGGAGTGATAATTTTGATTATCACTCCTGAAATTAATTTAAGATACCATTTTTAGGAATGACCCTAATTTTTCTTTCATCTGGCGTCTGTCAACAATGAAATCTAAAAATCCATGTTCCAATACGAATTCTGACGTTTGGAAACCTTTTGGTAGATCTCTTTTAATTGTTTCTTTTATAACTCTAGGGCCGGCAAATCCGATTAATGCGCCCGGTTCGGATATATTTATATCGCCTAGCATCGCATAGGAGGCTGTGACGCCACCAGTTGTAGGGTCGGTAAGTAAAGAGATGTATGGGATTTTAGCCTTGCTTAAAAGGGCTAATTTTGCGGATGTTTTAGCCATTTGCATCAAGGAAAATGCTGCTTCCATCATTCTTGCACCTCCCGATTTAGAAATCATCATGAACGGAATTTTGTGCTCGATGCTATAATCTATGGAACGAGCAATTTTTTCACCAACTACAGATCCCATGGAACCTCCAATGAAATTAAAATCCATACAAGCAATTACTAGGTCTTGTCCCGCTAATTTCCCTACGCCAGAGCGAATAGCATCGTTTAGTCCCGTTTTTGCATAACTTTCCTCTAAGCGCGTAGTATATTTTTTGGAGTCCGTAAAATTCAAAGGATCTCCTGAACGTAGATTTGCAAAAAGTTCGGTAAACTCGTTTTTGTCAAAAAGGATTTCAAAATATTCTTTAGATCCAATGCGTAAATGATAAGCACAGTATTGGCAAACGTATTTATTTTCCACCTGCTCTGCGTAATGCAAGGGTTTTTTACAAGACGGGCATTTATTCCACATCCCATCAGGTGTTTCTTTTTTCTCCTCAGTGGAAGTAATAATCCCCTTATTTTCTCTCTTAAACCAGGCCATTTTGGATATTTGTATAACGTACAAAGAAACAAAAAATTTAAGAAAGCAATGCTTTCACCTGAATATTGACCAAAGTTTAAACCATTTGTACGGATTTAAAGGCTTTTATAATTGAAAATAAGGCATTTTTTCTTAAATTAGGGGCTGTTAAACAAATTGAAAATAAGATGAATTTAAAAGGATTTAAAGGTGTTTTGCATGGTGATGCAGTTCAGGAATTATTTGAAATAGCCAAAAAACATCAGTTTGCATTGCCTGCAGTCAATGTAATTGGAACAAACTCAATCAATGCAGTGATGGAAACAGCCAAGTCTGTTAATTCTCCTGTAATCATTCAGTTATCAAATGGTGGAGCCCAGTTTTACGCCGGTAAATCTTTAAATAACGATAACTTAAATGCTTGCATTCTTGGCGGAGTGTCGGCAGCACAGCATGTTCATCTCCTTGCTGAACATTATGGCGTAGCAGTTATTTTGCATACAGATCATGCTGCGAAAAAGCTTTTACCTTGGATTGATGGATTGTTAGATCATGGCGAAAAATTCTTCGCACTTCATGGAAAGCCTCTTTTCTCTTCACACATGATTGATCTGTCGGAAGAATCAATTGAAGAAAATATTGAGATTAGTAAAAAATATCTAGAACGCATGAAAAAGATGGGCATGACTCTTGAAATTGAGTTAGGCGTAACTGGGGGTGAGGAAGATGGCGTTGATAATACAGATGTGGATAGCTCAAAATTATATACTCAGCCTTCTGAAGTTGCTTATGCATACAAAGAATTAAGTACGATAAGTGAGAAATTTACCATTGCCGCTGCATTTGGTAATGTACATGGGGTTTATAAGCCAGGTAATGTGAAATTACAGCCTATTATCCTTAAAAACTCGCAGGATTTTATTCGTAAGGAATTTAATCTCAGCCCTGAAAAGCCAATAAATTTTGTATTTCATGGTGGTTCAGGTTCTTCAAAAGAAGAAATTAGAGAAGCTCTTTCTTATGGAGCAATAAAAATGAATATTGATACTGACATGCAGTGGGCTTTCTGGGAAGGTATCAAGGATTATTATAAGGCTAAAGAACCTTTTCTCCAAAGCCAAATTGGAAGTCCCGATGGCGATGATTCACCAAATAAAAAATATTATGATCCACGTGTTTGGTTACGTAAGGGTGAAGAAACATTTGTTAATCGCTTGGCGAAGGCCTTTGATGATCTCAATTGCTTGAATGCAAACGATAAGCTTTAATGCTTAGATTTAATTAATATAGAGGGCCCTAAAGGCCCTTTTTTAGATTTCAGAGTTTATACGCATCTGATTTTTATCAATCATATTTTTTCAAAAATGAATCATTTAATTGAAGTTAAAAAAGTTAGTAGTAATGAAGAATTGGAACAGGTTTTTGCTATTCGACGAATTGTATTTGTGGAAGAGCAAAACTGTCCTCCAGAACTTGAATGGGAATATGAAGAGGAGTCGGTTCACTTTATTGGGACTGCCAATGGTATTCCTGCCGGTGCTTCAAGATGGCGTAAAACTGAAAAAGGTTATAAATTAGAGCGTTTTGCAGTGTTAAAGGAATATAGAGGCTTGGGGCTGGGCCATGCCCTAGTTGAAGCAGTAATCAAGGACCTTCCAGAAGATGCGTCTTACGTATATCTTCATGCCCAATTAACTGCCATGCCTTTATATGCAAAATCTGGTTTTGTAAAATCTGGTGATCAATTCGAAGAAGCTGGAATACAGCATTTTAAAATGGTTTTGGGTGCACTGTA
>JBIHZP010000281.1:0-2718 GCA_044231315.1 Daejeonella sp.
GAATTAGGGAATAGTTTTTCTATACTTTCAATTCTTGATTCAGTCACCTCATGTGGGGCAATAATAAACTTCCATTCTGGCAAAGAGCTTAATAATGTCCCAATTAATTTTTCATCCTCTGGCCAGCTGCTCCCCGCAATAAACACATTTTTATTGTTGCAAAATTGTTCAATAAGATGGATTTTGATTGGGTTTTTAGCATTCACATCTACTCGGTCAAAACGAGTATCTCCACTTACGGTTACATGATGTATTCCAATTTTACTTAATAAGTGTTTGCTTTCTTCATTCTGGACAAATAAATAAGAAACCCGCTGCAGCATTTTTCGGTGCAATCCGCCATACCATTTAAAAAATGCTTGTTCCTTCCTAAATATTCCTGAAATGATGTAAAGCGGCGTCTTGTTTTCATGAAGAGCCTCGAAATAATGATACCAATACTCATATTTCGTAAAAACAGCAATCTTGGGGTTTAATAATGACACAAATCTTCGTGCATTCTCTTTTGTGTCTACTGGAAGATAAAATACATGATCTGCAAGAGGGTAATTTTTCCTGACTTCGTAGCCTGAGGGTGAAAAGAATGTAATTACAATGGCATTATTGGGATGATCTGATTTTAGCCGTTCTAGTACCGGACGTCCTTGTTCAAATTCTCCTAAGGATGCAAAGTGAAACCAGGAATACTGTTTATTTTTATCTAAGCTCTTTTCAATGAGTTCAAAAAGTCCTTTTCTGCCTTTGAGCCAAAATTGTGCTTTTTTGTTTTTTAGAGAAAAAAGTGCTATTAAGAGTGTGTAAAGGCGTATTCCGACATCATATATAAAAATCATTTTTGAATTAATTTTTTTTCTTCATCGAAGTTAATATTTAATTTTTTATTTTCGTATTTCTCTATAATTGAGAAAGCGGCTTTTAGGTCTTAAACGCTGGGAAACTCATTAAAAAATAAATAGAATTGACAATGATGGCCTAAAGTATGGCACAAAATCATTGCTTTAAAACACGAAAGGCTTATGAAAATTGCGGTTGTAGGTACAGGTTACGTGGGTTTAGTTACGGGAACTTGCCTTGCAGAGACAGGAAACACAGTAATATGTGTGGACATAAACGAGGAAAAGGTAAAAATGATGCAGGCATTTAAGTTGCCTATCTATGAACCGGGACTCGACTTATTGTTCCATAGAAATATTGAGCAAGGTAGATTAATGTTTACTACTAATCTGGCAGATGCAATCTTAGATGCCGAAATTATTTATCTCGCTCTACCTACTCCTCCTAATGGTGATGGGGCAGCAGATCTTAGTTTTGTGCTAGGTGCTGCTAAAGACATTGCTAAATTAGTTAAAGATTATAAAGTTATCGTCACCAAATCAACGGTTCCTGTAGGAACCGCAGATAAAGTAATTAAGGTTTTTAAAGAAAATACTTCTGTAGAAGTTGATGTGGTTTCAAACCCTGAGTTTTTACGTGAAGGTGTTGCCGTTGAAGATTTTATGAAGCCTGATCGGGTAGTGGTTGGGACTGATAGTTTGAGGGCGCAAAAATTAATGGCCGAATTGTATGGACCATACGTGAGACAAGGGAATCCAATTATTTTTATGGACGCTCGTTCCTCTGAACTTACTAAATATGCTGCTAATTCCTTTCTAGCCACAAAAATTACCTTCATGAATGAAATTGCCAATTTGTGCGAGCTTGTTGGTGCCGATGTAGATGCTGTAAGAAAAGGTATCGGTTCAGATGATCGTATAGGTAAACGCTTTCTATTCCCTGGTGTTGGATATGGTGGTAGCTGCTTCCCTAAAGATGTACAAGCTTTAGCCCATTCAGCGAGAGAAAACAACTACGACTTTAAGATTCTTGAGTCTGTAATGGATGTGAATGATATCCAAAGAAAAAAGCTGGTTGAAAAAATGCGCCATTATTATAATGGAGATCTTAAAGGTAAGAAAATTGCGCTCTGGGGACTAGCTTTCAAGCCTGAAACGGATGATATACGTGAGGCACCGGCACTTTATATTATTGAAGAATTGCTCAAGGATGGCGCCATAATTACTGCGTTTGACCCTGAAGCAATGAACAATGTGAAAAATATTGTTGGCGATAAAATTCAATTTGGCGATAATCAATACGATGTACTAAAAGATGCAGATGCGCTCGTTATTGTAACGGAATGGTCAGTATTTAGAACTCCTGATTTCGATAAAGTGGCTTCACTTTTAAAAAGTAAGGTTATTTTTGATGGTCGAAATTTATATGATTTACAAAAAATGATTGACTGTGGCTATTATTATAACAGCATTGGCAGAAAAACAATAAATATATGATCCCTAGAAAACGTATTTTAATTACAGGTGCTGCCGGTTTTCTTGGCTCACACTTATCCGACCGTTTCATAAAAGAAGGTTATCATGTTATTGGCATGGATAACCTGATTACCGGGGATCTTCGAAATATTGAGCATTTATTCCCGCTCGAAAATTTTGAATTCTATAATCATGACGTTTCTAAATTTGTATACGTGGCAGGTGATTTGGATTATATTCTTCATTTCGCCTCACCAGCAAGTCCAATTGATTATCTAAAAATTCCTATCCAAACCTTAAAAGTTGGGTCACTAGGTATCCATAATTTACTAGGCTTAGCGCGATCAAAAAATTCAAGATTGCTAATAGCTTCAACATCAGAAGTTTATGGAGACCCCACAGTAAATCC
>JBIHZP010000282.1:0-2708 GCA_044231315.1 Daejeonella sp.
GCATCCGGATTTATACACATACATGATCGTTTGAATGCAGATGGTTCATACGATATAGATTTGATTGATAGTGGGATAGGTATTCCTGCCGAAGACATAGGAACTATCTTCAATCGTTTTAAAAAGGCCAATCAATCAGAAGATTCGGTGGGTTATGGCCTCGGACTATCGATTGTTAAAAGCATAGCCGATTATCATCAAATTGCTATTTCTGTGGATTCAGATACCTCAAAAGGCACCACGTTTACTATTTCTTTTCCTGCGACTTTGCTTAATTAGGCTTTCTTCTTAGCATCCATTTTTAACCACAAAAATTCAAGGAGCTTTGACATAGTACGCAGTGAAGTTATTTTCCTCTGGTCGGTGTTGTTCTTTAGGCTTATAAATGTCTGAAGCCTATAGAAATTCTCCCTTATTTATTTCTATACTATAGCTTCTGCCAATTGCGAAATAAATTAGCGAGCCTTGGGGCTGGCAAACAACCCCATTTCATTAGCAATTATCATAATAAGGTAGAAATATCTTGATTCATCAATTGTGACAATCAGCAGATTATACTACATTTTTCATGACTTAATTTTGTACATTAATAAAATTAAAAACAATAATTATATGAAAAATTTAAGTTTAATTGCTTTTTCGGCATTATTTGCTTTCAGTTCATGTGGCGGTAGCACAGATTCTTCTGAGGCTAGCGGTGCAGATACTACCACTCAAGAAACTGTAGCAGCGCCAGTTGAGAAAGAAGTTTCAATTACCATTAATGCGGGCGATGATATGAAATATGATCTTCCCGAAATCACAGTTAAAGAAGGTCAGATTGTTAAATTGACTCTTAACCATACTGGTAAACTAGCTAAAGAAGCTATGGGCCATAATTGGGCATTATTAGCGCAGGGGACAATTGTTTCTGACTTTTCAACTAAGGCAATGCAAGCAAAAGATACGGATTACATTCCTGCTGGAGCTTCTGAAGTTTTGGCACACACTAAACTAATTGGTGGTGGTGAGTCTGTTACCATTGAATTTGTAGCACCTGCGAAGGGTGTTTATGAGTTTATCTGTACATTCCCTGGTCATAGTGGTATGATGAAGGGTAATTTTTACGTACAATAAATCACTAAAAATTATTGAATTAAAAAGCCCAAAATTTTAATTTTGGGCTTTTTTTATACTATCCCTTTTTGCGTCTCTGCGAGACACAAAAATAAACTCTCGCTAACACGGAGAGTCGCAAGCCAAATGGATTATTATTGCTCCTCTGGTCGGTCCTCTGGTCGGTGTTGTCACCGTACCAGTCATCACCGTACCAGTTTGTCCTGTGGTCGGGTCCTCTGGTAGGTCCTCTGGTCGGTGTTGTCACCGTACCAGTCATCACCGTACCAGTCATCACCGTACCAGTCATCACCGCACCAGTTTTCCCAGCCCATATCCCCCAATAAATATTTTCATTTTCTTGCAACTATTTCGCTTTACCTGCGTCTTATAATTGAATTAGTTAGATATGATTTGTCCCCCATCAATTGAGGAATTTGAAAAGGGTTAGAAACGAAAAAAATCCGATTTATCCGGATTTTTTCGTTTCATCTATTTTAGAGAATATCTTTTAAAACCTTCCAAACATTATCGGCTAATATTTGATGGCCTGCTGCTGTAGGGTGAATTCCATCCGCCTGATTAAGTTCAGGTATGCCACCCACGCGATCTAATAAAAAAGGAACTAAGGCCATATTATTCTTCTTCGCCAAATCTGGGAAGATTATTCGGAAATCGGAGGCATATGTTTTACCCATGTTGGGTGGGACTTCCATGCCTACCATTACCAGTTTCGCTTCCGGATATTTCGCTTTTACCTGATCAATAATACTTTGAAGATTTTTACGTGTTTCACTTACTGGAATGCCCCTCAACCCATCATTTGCTCCCAACTCAAGCACAAAAATATCTACCTGATCTTTTAATAGCCAATCGATACGTGCTTTGCCTGCAGCAGAAGTCTCGCCACTAAGTCCCGCATTAATCACCTCATAAGGAAGCTGTAAGGAATCAATTTTATCCCCAAGTAGCGATGGAAATGACTCCTCTGTTTCAAGTCCTAATCCGGCGGTTAAACTATCCCCAAAAATCAGAATATTTTTCTTGGTGCCTACAGATTTTACCTTCGTTTTTTCAACGTTTTCGTTTTCCGTTTTATTATTTCCCCCACCTCCACAAGCGCAAAGCAAGGCTAAAAGGAATAGGCTAATATAGTTTTTAAGTTTATTCATGGGAGCTTATATGTGCATACGAAAATACGGAATTAGGAAACTGTATCCAACGGAGAACATGGTGAATGACTATTTTATTTAAGATAATTGATTTTTAAAGTTTTTTGAAAATTGTTTTTATTTATTGTGAACCTATTTCTAAATACGACAGGTTTATATATTCCCCCAATTATTCATTAATTACCTACATCAACCCCCAAACCCTATGCAGGCATAATATTTGCATCATCACCCTCATCCATTATTATGAGATGATTTTTACATTCTAAGCGCCTCATTTTGCTTAATTTGCAAGAGTTGAAACATTAAATAACCATTATGCCTGTCGACAATATCCTGAACGTTCAAAATCTGAGTAAAACCTATCAAAGCGGTGGTAAAACACTTAGCGTTTTAGATGATATTAATTTTGCAATTGAAGCGGGTTCCACCTGTGCCATT
>JBIHZP010000283.1:0-2705 GCA_044231315.1 Daejeonella sp.
AAATGAAAAAAATCTTATTGATTGAAGATGATAAATCATTTAGAGACAAACTGGATCAATTATTAAGCCTATCTGGCTATGAAGTATTGAGTTGCGACAATGGTAAAAGTGGAATAGAAACTGCATTAAAGGAGAATCCGGAATTTATAATTTGTGATATTTCAATACCTGACATAGACGGATTCGGAGTGATACATATTTTAAGTAATCATCCAAAAACTTCGGGGATACCTTTTATTTTTCTTTCCGGTAATTCCGATTATATAACTCAACGTAAGGGTATGAGCTTAGGTGCCGATGATTACCTCGTTAAACCATTTGATAGTAATGATTTACTTAATACCATCAGATTAAGAATTGAAAAGAATGAAAATCTAAAAAATAAGTTTCATTTATCAAACGACTCCGAAAAGGACTCAAAATTTAGCCCTATTAGTAATGCCAAGCAAAGCAGCCTAATAAATGATAAACATGAAACGCAGAATTTCAAAAGAAAACACATCCTCTATACACTGGGACAGCGCCCTTCTTATGTTTATTATATTAAATCAGGGAAAGTAAAGGAATTTATTGTGAATGAGGATGGAAAGGAACTTATAACAGGAATTTATTCTCAAGGCGACTTCTTTGGATATACTGAAATATTAAAAGAATGTAATTATAGCAAAAATGCCAAACTAATGGAAGATTCATCTATAATATTGATTCCTAAAGACGATTTTATGCAAAAAATTCATACCAACTCCATAATTGCAAAAGAGTTCATCGGCATGTTATCCAGCAATATTACAGAGAATGAAAAACTAATCATCAATATGGCCTATAATTCATTAAGAAAAAAAGTAGCTATAGGAATGGTTCGATTAATTGATAAATTGAAAGAAAGCAAAAATGGAAAAAGCACAATCAGTGTTTCTCGTGAGGATCTTGCCCATGTAGTAGGTTCATCATTAGAATCCACAATCAGAACTCTAAAAGAATTTAAGACAGAAAAACTCATAGAAGTTGAAGAAAATGGAACAATAGTAGTTTTGGACGAACAAAAAATAAGAAATTTAAGACATTGATAAATTTTACTCAATAAAATTCAATTATTATAAAACATAAAAGCCCCCTTTTTATTAAAAAAGAGGGCTTTTTATTTAAATTACTAAATCTTAGAATTATGAATGTAAAGTGGTTGAGTTTTCCACTGAAAAGTATGCCTGTAATTCTGTAAAAGTTTAAATATTCAATTGATCTCACTTGCAAGCAATTCTTTTTGGAAAGGAAAGGAATAATTATTTATTTATAAACAATTATGCTCAGTGTGGATACAGCTGGCCTAGCTGGCGACTCTTGCACTAGAATAAGTTGGAACCTTTTTTAAAAAACGGGCATACTTTTGTGGAATATTTTAATATATGTTGATTGTGAATTAAAATCCATGCAAATCAAATCTTATTAGACTTCATTATATTTTTCAAGGAGATTGATATACTTATTTCTCCAATAATTCGCAGAATTTTGAAAATCATTTGTTTGGAAATCCCCTTGATAAACTTGAGTAGGATTTGGTTTTCTTCCATTGAGTTTATCAGGAAAATCGGATGAAAAATCATAATCCAACACCTCTCCGATTTGAAGAATAATATCAAAACTCAAATTTTTTTGAGTAAACCAATTATAAATCGACCTTCTGCTAACACGCAGTCTCCTAGATAATTCACTTATGCTTATATTATTTCTGCGAATTACATGTTCAACAATTTCACCATTATTCATAATCAAAAAAATTAAATTAATATGCTTCAAAACTCTTTCATGACAGAGCAAATTGATTTGCAATTTCTCGTCTCTAACAATGATCCAAATTAGGACTAAGCAAATATATTTTGCTTGATTGTAATCAAGTAAAGTATTGATTATGAATAAAATAGTGATTGATTAAAAACATAATAAGCTATTAGTTAACAACAATTTCATCTGACTTACAATAAACAGCATTATTGCTTTTAAATTCGGGAATGATCTCATTTAATTTCCTTGCAAGGCCGATATGATCATCCAAATCCATCAATTCTATCAATTCACTAATCATTCTTTCCACATAGAAAAAATGAAAATTGATGACCTTAGAGATTTTTATTTTAGAGTGATGAGTTGGTATGATATTTTCACCTTTATTTAAAAGCTCTTCATATAATTTCTCACCTGGGCGCAAACCAGTGAATACTATACTGATATCCTTTTCTGGTATTAAGCCAGCTAGGCGAATCATATTTTTAGCCATATCGACTATTTTAACGGGTTCACCCATATCGAAAATGAAAATCTCCCCACCTTTACCCATAGCACATGCTTCCAATACCAACTGAACAGATTCTGGAATAGTCATAAAATACCGAGTAATTTTGGGGTGTGTAATTGTAAGAGGGCCCCCTTTTTCTATTTGTTCTTTAAAACGGGGGACCACAGAGCCATTAGAACCCAATACATTACCAAAGCGGGTGGTGATAAAGCGCGTAGGGACTTCCTTACTCTCAGAAATTTCTTGAATTGACATTTCTCTTGCCTGATGAAAGTTTAAAGATTGGATATACATTTCAGCCAAACGTTTTGAAGCCCCCATTATATTTGTTGGGTTAACCGCTTTATCAGTAGAGATCATAATAAATTTCTCAACTTTATATTCAAGAGCCATATCTGCCAAGTTTTTTGTCCCG
>JBIHZP010000284.1:0-2704 GCA_044231315.1 Daejeonella sp.
TCTTTTTGATCGTCTCATCGATAGGTAAAATGCCCGTTGTTCCATCGTAAAAACTTGCCGGAATTTTCTTGTCAAAAGCCCAGTAATTCTTTGTTCTTTCTTCGGTGCCCTTGCTAATATAAATTCCCCGAATAAACTCACGCCATCCAATAACTTGTCTGATGAACCCTTCCAATGAATTGATGGGAACCCCATTCTCTCTACTAAAAGCGATTAATTGAGTAATTATTTGATCGGGGGTGAGGAGGCCAATATTGAGCATCGGACTAATTACACTATGATTTATAATGATTTCCTCTCTTAAGATAGCATCTTCAAAATCCCCAAATTCGGCCATTCTATTTTTAAGAAACTGATGAAGCCATTTTTCGCTCGCCTCAAAGCCTATGGGATAAATAAATGTTTCGCTCAGCGCACCAATATTGTTTGTAAAGTGCTGATTAACATACTCGTGTGATTCTTTAGTATAGGAATCGATGGGTGGAAATTCAGTTTTTACTACCGCTTTATTTTTGGGATATTTTTTTCGATTTTCAACATCATAGGTCCATTGCCCACCCTCGGGCCCCCCATGTCCGTCAATTAAAATATTTCTACGGATGCGCTCTTGTTTGTAAAATTCAGTCTGGTAAAATTTCTTTTTCGTAGACTTAAAAAAGGAATTTAAATCCTCATTGCTATTCAAAAACATGGGCGAATCCAAGATATTAACTTGGATATTCAATGACTTGCAGACAGTTTTTATTCGCTTTAATAACCAATTGTCGCATGGGTCAATTATGCTTATTGAACTTAGTCCTAAGGAATGTAAATTGGGGATAAGGAGCCTTATATCTGATTCATTATCAGTTGATTGGATATAGTTTACGGAAAATCCCTTCTCTAGCATAAAATCTTCATAAAACTTCATGCTGGCTCTGTGAAAGGCAATTTTTTGCTTGTGGAAGTTAAATTGCTTGAAGAATAAAAATTCTTCAACTAAGTAAATTGGGCCTTCAAGATGGAATAATGGATTAAACTGAAATAATTGATTAGGGAAAATTATTTTAATGGTATTGTTCATGCTTTTTTCTGTTTTCCATTTGGTGGGTATTTTCTTGTATAAGTCCCGCAAGCCAAGAGATGCTCCCTTAAGATAGTTTATTATGATTCTGAGTAGTCACCAAAAATAGGGAAATAGGTGTTGTTTAATAATTTTTATTTCTGTTCAGGAGATGTTTTAAAGCACCTGTTGACCAAAGTGCCCATAACACAAGAACAGGCTGAAAGAATAACCTTATTAAACGTTTCTGGTCCGTATCTAGTCCGAAAGCATCTATTCCGTTGGTGTATTGAGAGATGTTACCCGGAAAAATAAGTACGTAAAAAACAGCAAGAGCAATTCCCGCTTTAATTTTCTGTTTTACCCAGAAAACCATAGCTAAGCCTAATGCGATTTCAACAATGCCCGACGATAGTACCACAAAATCCATGAAAGCAGCATCATGCGGCAACCATCTAGGTACCTGAGCAAGAAATTCTTCTCTTTTACTTGTCAAATGACCAATTCCTGCCATAACCATTAAGGAGCCTAAAAGAATTCTGAATGCATTTTGAAGAAAGCTTGTTTTCATTTTGTCTTGTTTAATATTTTTTTGAAGTATTTCGTCTATTGCTTGCGTTTTGTTGTGAGCTTATTACACACTTAGGTTCGGACAATAAGGTAATTTTAATGAATGGTGATATTACTTAATAGTCCTTCTAGCGGAAAGATACACCATAAATTTTGTAAATTTTGGTCAATGTTTGTGTATTGGATGTCATATACTGATAATAAGAAAAATAAAAAACACAAACCAATCAACTTTCTGTTGTTTAAATAAACATATCCTACATTACGAGTTTTATGAAGAACAGATCCGATCTGTTTTTAATGATATCATTGTTAATTTTGATGATGAAATGGCTTTTTTTTTATTGAATTCCTGGATAAAACTGAGATTAGAAAATTGAATAAATGCCATTTCTTGATAATATGTTCTTAGAAAAAAAATATATGAATAAAGTTATTTTGTTAGATAGGCGTCCGGTAGGCAAACCTACATTGGACGATTTTAAATTTATAGAAGAAGAAAATCCTGTGCCTGCTGAAGGTCAGGTTTTATTGAAGACACTTTTCGTTTCCGTTGATCCCTATTTGAGAGGAAGAATGAGTAGTGGGAAGTCTTATGTTCCTCCATTTCAATTAAATGAACCGATTCAGTCAGGCCTTATTGCCGAAGTAATAGAATCCAGAAATCCTGATTTCAAGGTTGGTGATTTCGTCTCAGCGTTACTGGACTGGAAAGAGTTCCAAGTTTCAAATGGAAAAGACTTGATGAAGGTCGATGGAGAAGCTGCTTCACTATCTGCCTATTTAGGTGTTTTAGGGATGACAGGTTTAACGGCCTACCTCGGATTGACAGAAATTGGGAAGCCCAAGGCTGGTGAAACCTTAGTGGTTTCAGGAGCGGCCGGTGCAGTTGGTAGTGTGGTAGGGCAGATTGGTAAGATTTTGGGTTGCAAGGTTGTTGGCATTACCGGCTCAGATGAAAAAATGGCGATGTTGATGTCGAAATTCGGTTTTGATGCAGCCATTAATTATAAAACTGCCACTGATTTGAAAACTGAAATAAAAAATGCTGCACCTGATGGTGTCGACATCTATTTTGATAATGTGGGAGGA
>JBIHZP010000285.1:0-2697 GCA_044231315.1 Daejeonella sp.
CCAGCAAATCTTTCGCAAAATCATTGCGTAGATATTCATTTTGATAGGGATAATCTGATTTTACGGGGATGAAACAAAGTACAGAAAAATCACCCCATGACCTTTTTATAACTTCGAAATAACCATTCCCTTGGCGGATGAAACTACTTCCCTCTTTAAATAATCGGTCGGAATCGGGGGCAATTTGAATCCCCCCTAAAAAAACAAGACGGCCTTTTTCATAGGTATTAATGAAAATATTCCTCTTCTCGCTGAATTCGGAAATTAGATAGCGTGCCCACTTTTCATTTGTTTGGATATTCTTAAGAGAATCACGAAATGACGCATCCCCAAGAACATTATACAACAACTCCTCCTTTATTTGAAGTCGCCGCTCCACTTTTCGAGCCTCCAAAATAAGGATCTCTTCCTTCTGAATAGTATAATTAATAGTCAGGGCAGTGCCAGCAAAGCCAATTGCGAGCATAAGCAGAAGAAAACGAATTTTAAAATTTCCGCTCATGAATTATTTTTTAATTAAACCCAGAATACTATACCCTCAAGAAAGGTACATAAAATACGTTTAAGTCTACACCGAAGCGCTTGAAGTCTCCACCGTGCGGTCTAATTTTTTAACAAGCCCCTGTAATACAGTTCCCGGACCCACTTCAACGAAAGAAGTCGCCCCATCATGAAGCATTTTTTCTATGGTTTGTGTCCAGCGAACCGCACCAGTCAGTTGAGAAATTAAATTATGCTTAATGCTTGGCACATCTTTGTAAGGCTTGGCATCAATATTTTGATAAATGGGACAAATAGGTTCTTTTATTTCGGTATTTTCAATGGCTGCTTGAAGTTCAACACGAGCAAGTTCCATTAATGGTGAATGGAAAGCACCCCCTACATTTAACTTCAAAGCTCGCTTTGCACCTGCGGCAAGCAAAAGTTCACATGCTTTGTCTACGCCCGCAATGCTACCAGAAATTACCAGTTGCCCGGGACAGTTATAATTGGCCGGCACAACCACATCGCTCACGCGCTGGCAAATATCTTCTACGGTAAAATCATCCAATCCAAGGATAGCCGCCATAGTCGAAGGCTGAATTTCACAAGCCTTTTGCATGGCATTGGCGCGTGCACTTACCAAACGTAATCCGTCTTCAAACGATAGGGCTTCGGCAGCAACTAAAGCGGAAAATTCGCCCAAAGAATGGCCAGCAACCATGTCTGGCTTAAAATTATTTTTGAGCTCCTTTGCTAAAATGACAGAATGTAGAAAGATAGCTGGTTGCGTTACATTGGTCTGCTTCAAATCTTCATCTGTTCCCGAAAACATGATATCAGTAATTCTGAAGCCTAAAATCTCGTTCGCACGTTCAAATAAGTCCTTAGCACTTGAAGAATGATCATAAAGATCTTTTCCCATGCCTATAAATTGAGCGCCTTGCCCCGGAAATATGTATGATTTCATATTTATCAATCGTATGGTTTAACTTATTAAAAACGAGCCTAAATTAAGCTTGCAGTAATTAATCTTAAAAATTCTTTACGGGTAGTTTCATTGACAAAAGCACCTGTAAACGCTGAAGTTGTGGTAACCGAGTTTTGTTTCTGTATTCCACGCATCGACATACATAAATGCTTGCATTCAATCACCACGGCCACACCAGCAGCATCTAAAGTTTCTTGAATACAGTCGCGTATCTCATTGGTTAAACGCTCCTGCACTTGCAAACGACGTGCAAAGGCATCTACCACACGTGGGATTTTACTCAATCCCACGATATGACCATTTGGAATATAAGCGATATGAGCTTTACCAAAAAATGGAAGCATGTGATGTTCGCACATTGAAAATACCTCAATATCCTTCACAACAACCATCTGGTTATAATCTTCCTTGAACATGGCGCTACGAAGAATATCTTCCGGCTTAGCATCATATCCATGGGTTAAAAACTGTAAAGCCTTGGCCACACGAACGGGTGTTTGAAGCAGGCCCTCACGAGCAGGATCTTCACCCAACTCAACTAATATTTCTTTATAATGGGCTGCAATACGTTCAATCTTTGCGGGATCATAATGGTCGATTTTTGTGTAACCATTTATTTTTTCTTCTGAAGAGTGCTTGTTATCTTGCATTTATGCTCTTAATTTGTTTGAAATTAACCGAAATATTCAACAAAATTATTCTCTGTTTCAAACAGTTTTACCGAATGTAAGGTAGCAAACTGATCATTTATTTGAGTTTTTAAAACCTCAAAAATAGTAACAGCAAGCACCTCTGTAGAGGCCATTTTGCCTTTCATAAAAGCTACATCAAGATTTATATTTCTATGATCAATTACATCCGTAACATAAAGTCTAATCACTCTCTTTAACTCTTTTAAGTCAATTACAAAACCTGTTACCGGATTAATTTCACCCTTAACCGTTACAAATAACTCATAATTATGACCATGCCAATTGGGATTTGAGCATTTTCCGAAAGTTTCTAGGTTTTTTTCATCACTCCATTCTTCCCTGAATAGCTTGTGTGCGGCATTAAACTTCTCTTTTCGAGTTATATAAATCATTTTTCATCAATTAGAATACAAATATACTGAAACTAAAATATGCCTTAATAACAAATCAAGCTAATTACGTAAATTGCACAATGAAAATACTACTTGTTGCCGCTACAAAGGCCGAGATAGAACCATTTTTAACACATTTCTC
>JBIHZP010000287.1:0-2683 GCA_044231315.1 Daejeonella sp.
ACAGTACTCCTTAAAATGGTTCTGTTACCACTTACCTACAAATCCTACCTCTCAATGGCTAAGATGCGTATTCTTAAGCCAGAAATGGATGAAATTAAGGGTAAAGTAGGTGAAGATAATCCTACTCTTTTACAACAAGAGTATCTGAAATTATATAAAAAAGCAGGTGTAAATCCACTAGGAGGCTGTTTACCAATGTTATTACAGTTGCCAATCATCATGGCTTTCTTCTTTTTCTTCCCTAATTTATTCGAATTGCGTCAGCGTAGTTTCTTATGGATGGAAGATCTTTCTACTTATGATGCATTCTTTCAATTAGGATTTACTGTGCCATTCTTAGGAAATCACATCAGTTTAATGTGTATTCTGATGACCATATCGACCTTGATTTATACTTATTTCAATAATCAAGTATCGGGAGCAACTGGACAAATGAAATACATAGGTTATATCACTCCTATCATATTCTTTGGAGTATTAAATAGTTATCCTTCAGGTTTGAACTATTACTACTTCTTGGCCAATATGATGACCTTTGCACAGCAGTATATTATTCGAATGTTTGTTAATGACGATAAAATACATGCACAAATTCAGGAAAACAAGAAGAAGCCTCAATCTGAGAAGAAAAAATCTGGATTTCAGCAAAGAATGGAAGATTATATGAGACAACAACAACAGGCAAAAAGTCAGCCCGCTAGCTCAGGAAAGAAAAAACTGAAATAAGTAATTGAAATTTAATATTAAGCCGATAAATCTATGGATTTGTCGGCTTTTTTATTGCTTTAACTCTGGTATAGCTTTGCTCCATAGTTTCAAAAACAAGCAAATTTTCACTTAATTCTTTAATCAAAAATGGAAACTCTCTTTGGGTTCCACCTTCCAGCGTTTCGGTATAACGAATCATTTTACCATCCATTTTAAAAGTCCCCTGAGAAAGCTGCTTGCCACCCCACTCAATCTGAAGCTTATTACCCTCAGAAAATATAATTGCGGGAGATTGTAAAGTCAATTCTTGTTTTGTGAGGCTATCGGGCGGATTATAACTATTAACCGAAACATAATTCCATCTTCCATGAAGATCTTTTAGTCCTATGTCTCTTCCGCAAGAAGAGTTTAATAAAATGATAGTAAAAAGCAAAGCAGGCATGTATTTCATAAAAAAGAAACAATTTAAGTGTTAAGATTGAGGGCTGTTTCGCCTATTTTTTGTTAAGAAAAATCAAGCTATTCCATAAAATCTAAAATATACATTAAAAATTAAAATGTTATTTCTGCGTACGTAACATATGTAACCTCGAAATGTATTCATCTGATTTACCTTTATGATATCAATTTCACTTAAATTAAATATCATGAAAAATCAATTAAAAAACACCAGTTTTAGCCTGATTATTACAGTGATAATTTTAGCATTTGGCTCTTGTGCTAAGGATGAAAATACGGTCAAAAATAGTAACATTGATGGTAATTTTAATGTAATTAACATCCAATCACAGATTAATGCATTACCAAAAGAGAGCTTAAGTCCCGAAGAATTAGCAAGTCTTTCTTTTTTAAGAGAGGAAGAAAAATTAGCAAGAGATGTGTATATCACGCTTTACAATAAATGGGGTGTTAAAATCTTTAATAACATCTCTCAAAGTGAAAGTACTCACATGTCAGCAATTTTAATGTTATTAAATAAATATAATCTTCCAGATCCTGTAGGGACAAATGAAATTGGAAAATTTGTAAATCCTCAACTGAAGGCATTGTATGATCAGTTAGTACTGGAAGGAAATAAGAGCACTTTAAATGCATTATTAGTTGGTGCAACGATAGAGGATCTTGATATCTATGATATTAAACAAGCTTTAGTTTATATAGATAACCAGGACATGCGTTATGTTTATGAGATGCTAGCAAAAGGAAGCCGTAATCATATGAGATCCTTTTATAAAAACATAATTAATGCAGGAGGAACTTATAGTCCTCAATATATTTCTAATGAAGACTTCAATGACATTATTAATAGTGCAATGGAGACTGGATATTAATATTTTATAATATTTTTTTCAATTTGGGAGGATATATCTAGATCGAATAATCAGGCAAATAACTAAGAGAATAATCCTGATATTTCCTCCCAAATTTATTTATCAATCTGACTGGAAAATCAAAATTCCAGAAGTTCAGATTATTAAATTGATGCACTTATAACAACACAAAAAAAGCGCAATATAAATCAGAATAGAAATCTGATCCATTGAGGTAAAAAATTAAGAATAATAAGTCGGAGCCTAAATTTAAGTTTAGAAAAAATTAGATAATCTTTATATTAGTTATTATTTTATGTTTATCAAATAGTGTCCAACAAAATACATTCGTAATTTATCTCAAAAATTCATAAAATAATTGGTCAAGGCATTAAAATCCTCGAATTTTAGGTCATAATCATCTGAATTCCCAAATCCATAGGTAACAAGTACAAAAGGTAGGCCTGCTTTCCTTGTCTCCATGCTATCCCCATGCGTATCCCCAATGTAAATAGCATTTTTCAACTGATGTTTTTCTATTAGAAGTTTAATATTATGATGTTTCGGCATTGAGTTCGCACCATGTGCCATCTCGTCGGTGATATACTTCTCAATATTAGCCCATTTCATGAATTCGGCAATCAAATTTGCGGGACAGTTGCTAA
>JBIHZP010000288.1:0-2680 GCA_044231315.1 Daejeonella sp.
GAATATCTGCTTGAACGGTGCCACGCACATTAGCAATGGCATAATTTTTTATCTTTTGATATACATCGGATGGTAAAACCTGATCTCCTGTAAGTCCGAGGAGCATTAAGCCCAAGCCATTATTCCCCTCTGGTAGATTACCCTGGTAAATGGGTTTTGTAATTTTTCGCGACTTAAAAATCTGATCGATTTTTACTTTTATTGATTCTTCTAATCCGTTTTCAATAATGTATTTCTCGCATTGTTGGTCGATGGCCACATTCATAAAAAACCCTAGTAACATAGGTGCTGGTCCGTTAATTGTCATGGACACAGACGTGGAAGGGTGGCATAAGTCAAATCCACTATATAATTTCTTCGCATCGTCCAATGTGGCAATACTAACCCCCGAATTACCGATTTTTCCGTAAATATCAGGGCGGATATCAGGATCTTCCCCGTAGAGTGTCACTGAATCAAATGCGGTTGATAAACGATGAGCCGGCTGCCCCAAGGAAACGTAGTGGAATCGTTTATTAGTTCTTTCCGGTCCCCCCTCGCCTGCAAACATTCGTGTTGGATCTTCACCTTCTCGTTTTAATGGAAATACCCCTGCAGCAAATGGAAATTCTCCAGGCACGTTTTCGGTCAGTATCCATCTTAAAATATCACCCCAGGCTTCATAACGAGGTAATGAGATTTTCGGAATGCGTAATTTTGATAAGGATTCAGTGTAAAGAGATTGCTTGATTTCTTTATCGCGAACTTTGTATATGAAGTTATCTGCTTTATACTTTTTGATGGTTTGAGGCCATTCTTCTAGGAGTTGCTTGCAATTGCGATCCAAGCTTTGCTCAACTTTATTGTATATCTCTTTTAGTGATTTTATTGAATCTGTTTGTTTAAAGTCTTCGGCAATGGCCAATGTGCCATGTATCTGAAAAAGCTGTTGTGCAAGTTTACATTGTTTATCTACCCAGACGTTATAATCTGCGCTAGCTTCAACAATTTCGGCAAGATAGCGGGTGCGGTCGGGCGGGATAATATAATTTTTTTCTGATTGCTGCGAGCTCATTTCCATTTTCGCATGAAAATCAAAACCTGTTTTCTTCAAAATAGCTTCCATTAACTCCGAAAATAATTTGTTCATTCCAGGGTCATTGAATTGAGAAGCCATAGTTCCGATAATTGGAAGATCTTCATCAGGAGTATCAAAAAGTTGATGGTTCCTTTTGTACTGCTTCCTTACGTCTCTAATGGCGTCTAATGCACCGCGTTTATCGAATTTATTGATGGCAACAACATCTGCGAAGTCGAGCATATCGATTTTCTCTAGTTGCGTTGCTGCTCCAAATTCGGGAGTCATTACATAGAGCGATACATCCGCATGATCTGTGATTTCTGTATCAGATTGCCCAATTCCGGAGGTTTCGACAATAATAAGGTCGTATCCAGCAGCTTTACAGATGTCGATAGATTCTTGAACATATTTTGATAGCGCTAGGTTAGCCTGTCTAGTGGCTAGAGAACGCATGTATACTCTAGAATTATTGATGGAGTTCATTCGAATCCTGTCGCCTAATAAAGCGCCTCCCGTTTTTCGTTTGGACGGGTCAACAGATATGATTGCTATATTTTTATCGGTTTCAACTAAAAAGCGTCGGACTAGCTCATCAATTAAGGATGATTTTCCTGCGCCACCTGTACCAGTAATGCCAATCACTGGGACTAATTTTCCTGCATTGATTTTTTTAAGCTCTTGAAGGAATTGTGCAGTCTGCTCTGGGTGGTTTTCTGCTAACGTTATTGCTGCGGCAATGGCCTTTTTATCCTGTTTACCAATTCCTTTAATTTCATTATTGAGATTTGTTCTAGTCAGAAAATCACATTGCTGGAGCATGTCATTAATCATGCCTTGAAGTCCCATTTTACGCCCATCATCTGGAGAGTAGATTTGTGTGATGCCGTACTCTTTTAATTCCCTAATCTCATCTGGTAGGATTACTCCGCCACCTCCAGCAAATATTTTGATATGTCCCGCTCCTGATTCTTGAAGCAGGTCATACATATATTTAAAATATTCATTATGCCCACCTTGATAGGAAGTCATTGCAATGCCTTGTACATCTTCCTGAATAGCACAATTTACAACCTCCAAAACGGAACGGTTGTGACCTAAGTGTATGACTTCGGCTCCCGACGACTGCAAAATGCGGCGCATGATGTTAATAGTTGCATCATGCCCATCGAATAAGGCTGCTGCAGTTACAAAACGTATCTTGTGTTTGGGTTTATAAACTTCGGTCATTGTATGGTCCTTATTATTCTGTAAAGGTAAGAATAATTGGTATGCCGAATTGAAAAAGAGGTATTTGAAGCCAAATTAGAACAAAAGGAGCGAGGTGCTCCTTTTGTATCCGTGTTTAACCCTTTTTAGGTCCGTGTTTACTTGGCATTTTGGGAGCCTTTTTTTTTCCTTGCACCATAGAATTTACATTCCCCTTGTTTACTGTTGCCTGCTTGTTATCAGTTTGATAAGACATTTGGCCCCCACTGTTTGAGATTCCTCTTCGTTTTAGTTCCTGGCTCTCTGATTTGAATGCAAGATTTGATTTTGAACTCCCCTGTTGGTTTTCGTTTGATTTGTTTTTTGCCTGTGTTTTCATCTCCACATATATTTGTTTTGGTGAAAGCATTAAAA
>JBIHZP010000289.1:0-2666 GCA_044231315.1 Daejeonella sp.
TTTCAGCTAAAAATTCACCAATTGTTGTCGGATTAGATATCGGTACAACTAAAATTTGTGTTACCGTAGGCCGTAGAAGCGAACATGGTAAAATCGAGATTTTGGGAATGGGAAAGGCCGAATCGGCCGGAGTAACTCGTGGTGTGGTCTCCAACATTCAAAAAACTGTTCAGGCAATTATGCAAGCAGTTGAAGAAGCCAGCGCGCAATCCAATGTTGACGTTAAAATTGTGAATGTCGGTATCGCAGGGCAACATATTAAAAGTCTGCAACACCGCGGTATTTTAACTCGTAAAGAGTTGAATGTTGAGATTCAGCGGAAGGATATCGATAAGCTGATTGAAGACATGTACAAATTATTGATGCCTCCAGGGGAAGAGATTATCCATGTTTTACCTCAGGAATTTACAGTAGATAATGAGCCGGGTATCAAAGATCCAATTGGTATGGCTGGCGTTCGTTTGGAAGCGAATTTTCACATCATCTCAGGTCATGTAAGTGCTGTAAAAAATATTTTAAAGTGCGTAAGTAATGCTGATCTGGAGACTCAGGAGCTTATTCTTGAGCCTTTAGCGTCGTCTGAGTCGGTTTTAAGCGATGAAGAGAAAGAAGCAGGTGTTGTTCTGGTTGATATTGGTGGAGGCACTACTGATGTGGCTATTTTCCATGAAGGTATCATTCGCCATACTGCTGTGATTCCTTTTGGTGGTAATAGCGTAACTGAAGATATTCGAGAAGGGTGCTCAGTGATGCGTAATCAAGCAGAACTACTTAAAACGCGTTTTGGATCTGCCTTGGCAGATGAAAATAAAGAAAATGAAATAATCTGTGTTCCTGGATTAAGAGGAAGAGATCCAAAAGAAATTTCAGTAAAAAATCTGGCCTACGTTATTCAGGCTAGGATGGAAGAGATTATTGAGCATGTTTACTATGAAATTAAATCTTCAGGATATGAGAAGAAATTAATTGCAGGTGTAGTAATTACTGGTGGTGGGGCTCAATTGAAGCATTTGCCTCAGCTAGTTGAATTTGTGACAGGTTTAGATAGCCGTATTGGATATCCTAACGAGCACTTAGCTAAAAACGAGGTGCTTCCAAAATCAGTTTATGAAGAATTGAAAAGTCCGATGTATGCAACCGGTATTGGTCTTTTAATTAAAGGGATACAAAAGGCCGAAATGGCTAAAGAGCCAGTAGAAACTGGGACTGTTTTAACGGAAAAAGTTTCCTCTCCAGATAAAGAAAGAAAAGGACTAGGAATGTTCGATTGGATTTTGCAATCAGGGGCAAAGTTTATTAAGGATGATATCAAAGACGAGGATTATGTTCGTTAATTATCCACAATTGCTGAGTTTCCCACATTTTAACAATTGTGAAAAAAAATAGTGCGTAAATTACTATCATTACGTATCAAATTATTGAAAATAATTAAATTCTAATCAACTGATAATTAAGTGTATGCAGTTTGAAATGTTAAAAGAAAAGTCATCAATCATTAAGGTTATTGGTGTCGGCGGTGGTGGTGGCAATGCTGTTAATCATATGTACCGTCAGGGAATAACTGGTGTTGATTTCATTATTTGTAATACTGATGCGCAAGCCCTTGAATTAAGTCCGATACCCAATAAAGTTCAACTAGGTGCTAGCCTAACCGAAGGAATGGGTGCAGGCTCGATTCCTGAAGTAGGAAAAAATTCAGCAATTGAAAATATTGATGATATCAAAAGAATGCTGGGTTCCAATACCAAAATGCTTTTCATTACTGCTGGGATGGGTGGTGGTACCGGAACAGGTGCTAGTCCGATAATTGCAAAAGCAGCCAAAGAGATGGGTATTCTTACTGTAGGAATTATTACCACTCCATTTTCTTTTGAAGGTAAGCGCAGAAAAAATCAGGCTGAAGAGGGATTAGAAGAGTTTAAAAAACATGTTGATTCCTATTTGGTGATCTCTAATGATCGCCTGCGAGAAATATTTGGCAACTTAACGCTTGGTTCTGCTTTTGAACAAGCAGACAATATTTTAACTACAGCAGCTAAAGGTATTGCAGAAATTATTACCATTCCTGGTTATATAAACGTCGACTTTAAAGATGTGCGTACCGTTATGCAAGAAAGTGGAGTAGCCATCATGGGTAGTTCTGCTGCAGAAGGCGAAAGTCGTGCATTAAGAGCCGTTGAAGGTGCCTTGGCATCACCATTATTGAAAGACAATGAAATTGAAGGAGCTCGTTATATCCTTCTAAATATCAGCTCTGGCGATAAAGAAGTAACGATGGATGAGGTATCGGTCATTACTGATTTTATTCAACAAGAAGCTGGTTTGGCCGCTGATTTAATTTGGGGTAATTGTATTGACCCAGGTTTGGGAGAAAAGATTTCGGTAACTATTATCGCAACCGGCTTCCAAACAAAAGAGGAACGCGAAGTTGAAAAAAGTCAGGTACGTAAAGTTTCTCTATTAACACCTGAACAAGCACCTTTGGTGAAGCCTGTTTCATCTAATATTTTCATTCAAGAGAAAAATGAAGAGCTTAAAATAGAAATCGATGAGCCTGTGCTTAAATCAAATCAAGATAGTCAGGTAGATCTTTTTGCAGGATACTTTCACAGTGCTCCTAAAGTAGAGGATATTATAGTTCCCAATCCGGAGCTTATTCGCCATGA
>JBIHZP010000037.1:0-8967 GCA_044231315.1 Daejeonella sp.
TTTGTATTGATGGAGTTACTTCCCTGCATACTGTAACCTAAACTTAGTCGCTGATACCATTTTTGCTCCCCCGCTCGATCTTTGGAATCAAAAGGGTTTAAAGTAGTCATGTTTAAACTAAACCTTGGCAGATCTAAAAACACTGTTTGTTGTTCAATATCCTGACTATGAGAGAGGCTGGATGAAAAATTAAAGAGACCATTTGCAAACACTTTACCATAACTTATGCTTGAGGAGAGTGTATTTCTAGCTATTTCTGTTGGGTTATATGTACCTGCCGCACCCGTATTAGAAAAGTATGATCCAGTACCAGCATTCACGGAGGCACTAAACGTGGTTCCTGGGTTTGCTAATGGACTCTGCGAGTGGCTCCAAGTAAGATTAAAATCTTTATTTGGCTTTTTATAGGATGGGGTACCTTCTACCCCATTTCTTGTGGAAGCAAATCGAAAGTTTAATCCACCATCGTATTTATAGTTTTTTCTGTAGCGCGCTGCAGTTCCTAATTCATATGAACCTTTAGAATAGAGCGTACCACGAGTGGAGAGATCCCAATAATCATTTAAACCCAAGTAATAACCTAGGTCACGCATAAAAAATCCCCTAGTATCTTCGCCAAATGTTGGAAAAAGTAATCCTCCAGAGCGGCGGTTTGGTTTTGGAAAAAAGCCAAAAGGGACCCCTAAAGGTAAAGGTATGTCTTCTATAACCAAAAAAGCTGGTCCAGTGATAATTTGCTTGTCGGTAGCAATGCCTCTAGTAATGTGAATGCCAAAGTGAGGATGAGGCATATTGCAGGTGCTATAAATACCTCTTTTAAAGAAGCCTTCATCGTATTGATTCTTCTTAAATTGAGCCGCTTGTAAATAACCACCTTCTACATCTGTAAAAATGCCAAAAGACTTTCCTTTCTTAGTTTTATAATTAAAAAACAAGGAATCGGTTGTTAGTGGAGGTTCAGCACCTTGAATTAACAGAGGTTTACCCGAATAAACTTTGGTTTTAGGATCGATTAAACCTTTTGCAAACAAGGTATTATTGTTTTGGTCAAGTTTGATAAAATCCGCTTCTAGCTCAAATTCTTCATATTTTACTTTAGCCTTTCCATACAAAAAGACTATATTGTTACTTATATCTGCTTTTATTGAATCTTCGGCTGAGTAAGTTACCTTTGATGTAAATGAACCTGCTTGTTTTGTTTTATTTGCTATGGTATCTATTTTAATAGTGTCTGTGGATAATCTTGCACTATTTACTGCGTTATCCTTGGGTAAAGTACGTTTTTGAGCATAGACAACGTTATTTTTGCCTAAAACAAAAAAAGTAGCTAAGGAAAATAAGATAAAAAAAGCCCTAATAAATTTCAAATTCGATGATGAATACTATTTTTGCAATAATTGTTTATAATATGCCCTCAAAATTAATGAAAAATATACCATTGATTAGATACAAATACGTAATTGTAGCGGTCTTGTTTTTTACGGCTCAATTTTCATATGCTAAAAGTATAGATCCAACACCTTATAAAATTAAAACAATTGTAGTAGATGCAGGTCATGGAGGCACTGACGGTTCCACCAGGGGCGTATTTTCAAAAGAAAAAGATATTTCTTTGCAAATCGCATTACGTTTAGGAAAAGCGATTGAAGAAAATTTAAAAGATGTAAAAGTAGTCTACACAAGAACAACAGATGTATTTATTCCGCTTTATGAACGTATTGGGATTGCGAATCGTGTAAAAGCAGACATTTTTATCTCCATTCATTGTAACTCAATGCCCATTAAAAAAGTCATAAATGGCTACCGAAAAGATAGTAGAGGAAGAAAAGTGCCAATATATAAAACCGTTCAAAGTACTTCTACTAGAGGAACGGAGACTTTCGTGTCAGGTTTCGGCAGATTAGATGAGCAGGATGTGGTGATGCGAGAAAATGAATCTATACTTTTAGAAAAGGATTATAAAGATAATTATGAGGGTTATGACCCCAAGGATCCAGAGAGTATCATTCTTTTATCATTAATGAAAAATGCATTTAGAGAACAAAGTATTAAACTGGCATCTTTTATGCAGGATGAATATAGTCAAAGTGGAAGAATTGATCGTGGCGTAAAGGAACAAAGTTTAGCAGTTTTGGCAAAAGCAGGTATGCCAGCTGTTCTAACAGAAATTGGATTTGTATCCAATCCAGAAGAAGAGGAATATATGAACTCTGAAGCTGGCCAGAATGAAATTGTAACTAATTTATTAAAAGCGATTCAAACCTATAAAAAACAAGCTGAAATTGAATAAACTGGCTAAATTTGTTTAATTATTAATAATTGGCATTTATGAATCATTTTTCAGTTTAACAAATACGAATAAGAAGATATTGATGAAAATTTCGAATGAAACAAAAGTGGGTGTTCTAGCTTCTATTGCTATTGCAACGCTCATATTGGGTTATAGTTTTTTAAAGGGGAATGATTTATTTTCAAATGAGAATGAATTTTATGCTAAATATGACCGCGTGGATGGCTTAGCTACATCAAAGCCTGTTTTAATTAATGGTTATCAAATTGGGAGGGTTTCTAGCTTAACATTATTGCCTTCTGGAAAAATATTGGTTCAATTCAAAATAAATCCCAACTACTCCATTCCTAAAAATACAATCGCACGTATTGAAAGTACGGATTTATTGGGTAGTAAGGCGGTTGTTTTTGAATTAGGAGATGGCAATAATTTTGCTGAAAGTGGAGACACCCTTAACTCGCATGTTCAAACGGATCTTATGGATCAGGTTGAACCTGTGCAAAAAAAGGCGGAACAGATTATTGCAAGAATGGACTCGGTCCTAACATCAGTCAACAATACATTAAATCCTGAATTTCAGAGAAATTTTGACCGGAGTTTTGTCAGCATTGCGCGGACCCTTGAAACGTTAGAGAAAACTACAAAAACAGTGGATGGTCTTGTAAATGATCAGAGTTCTAAAATATCGAGTATCATGACTAATTTTGAATCAATATCGGCCAATTTCAAGAATAATAATGTTAAAATTAATACCATCATGAATAATCTGGATAAGGTTTCTGATGATTTAGCTAAATCTAATTTTACTCAAACAATTGCTGAAGCTAATCAGGCGGTGCTTGATCTTCAAGTAATTTTAAACAAGGTTAACTCTGGTAATGGTACACTTAGCCAATTAATTAATGACGAGAAGATGTACATTAATTTAAATAATGCTGCAGAGAATTTAGATAAGCTAATGATTGATTTAAAAGCTAATCCTAAGAGATATGTTTCCTTTTCTGTTTTTGGAGGAAAAAAGAATTAAAATTCAGATTAGTCTAGATTTCGAAGGTTTTTCCTTCAATAGCTAATTCAGTGTTAAAAAAAACACTTCTAGCTTCATTTAGAAGCGGATCTAAATCCCTATAACGAGCTGAAAAATGACCGATGAGCAGTTTTTTAGCATTCGCTTTTAATGCAACCTCAGCTGCTTGCAATGCTGTTGTGTGGAAAGTCTCCTCTGCCCTAGCTAACAAATCATTCATAAATGTAGCTTCATGGTATAATAAATCTACATCCATGATGTTGTTTAGGTATTTCCAACTACAAACCGTATCGGAGCAATAAGCAAAAGATTTAGGAGTCTCAGCCTCAGTAGTTAATTCTTCGGCCAGATGGATCTTGCCTTTTTTATCTGTAAAACTTTCTCCCTTTTTAATGAAAGGAATCCTATCAATAGGTATGGATAATTCCTCGATTTTAGATTTAATAATTTTTCTCAAACGTTGCTTTTCAGTAAACTTGAACCCTGTGCAAGGAATTCGATGGTCGAGGGGAAATGATTCTACACTTACATCCCAACTCTCAAAAAGCATTTCAGGCTCAAAAGAATTTGTCGCACGGAAATTTATAGCATATTTAAGTACTGTTTGAGAAAGTTTAAATTGAAGGTCAATAATTTCAAATAAATCCGCCGGACCAAAAATATCCATGGCTTTGGTTCTTCCATTTAAATGTAAGGAAGAAAGCAAACCTACTAGTCCCAGGTAATGATCACCATGAAGGTGACTAATAAAAATTTGATCTATACGATTGGCTTTCAGCCCAAAATGCAATAATTGATTTTGAGTGGCCTCACCACAGTCAATTAGTATAAACTTCTCATTAACATTTAGAAGCTGGGCAGACGGATTTCTATTAAATATGGGAGTTGAAGAACTGCTACCTAAAATAGTAAGTTCAAACTTCATTTATTTTAATTCTCTCTTTAATTCTTTCTCTATTTCTTCCATGAAGATTAAATCGATTGCTTCATCAACAGTACCTACAACAGTAAGAATATTGTCTAATTGGGAAATCGTTATTAATCTAGCGATGTTCTCATTGATTTTTGTCAGTATAAATGAACCCTCAGCTTTTTTACAAAGACGATGCCCCACTAATAAACTACTTAAACCTGATGAGTCTGAATGTTTCACATTAGAAAGATCCAGAATGATGTTCCTCTGTCCTTCTGTATTGAAAAGTATAAGCTCAGACTTCAACTTAGGTGAAATTAAGCTGTTTAGCTTATTTTCATTTAGTTTTATCAAAACATATTTTTCGTGCTTGTCTACAGTAAATTTCATGGTGTTTAAAGATAATTAAACCTTTCTGAATTAAACAAATTAATTAAGAAAGTCTGTTCAAAGCCTCAATTATATTATTTTCTAATCGCTGCAAATTATCCGAATGATCATTTTTTACAAATACATCTCCTGTAATATGTTCATAAAGCTCGATATAACGCTCTGAAATGGAATTAACGAATTCAGGAGTCATTTCTGGGATTAATTGATCTTCTTTACCTTGAAATCCATTGTCAATTAACCATTTACGGACAAATTCTTTCGATAATTGTCTTTGTGGTTCATTTGTTGATTGACGTTCTTCATATCCTTCTTTATAAAAATAGCGTGAGGAATCGGGCGTATGAATTTCATCTATTAAATGAATTTTTCCATCAGCCATTCCGAATTCATATTTAGTATCAACCAGAATTAAACCAAGTTCTGCAACCATTTCTGTACCACGTTGATATAAAGCCCTAGTATACTTTTCAAGTAAAATATAATCTTGCTCATCAACGATATTCTTACTAATTATTTCTTCCCTAGAAATATCCTCATCGTGTCCAACAGATGCTTTTGTAGTCGGGGTGATAATAGGAACCGGTAATTTATCATTTTCCTTCAACCCATCGGGAAGTTCAACTCCACAAACACTGCGTTTACCACTTTGATATTCACGCCATGCATGCCCAGCAAGATAACCTCTAATAACCATTTCGACTTTAAAAGGCTCACAAATTTTACCTATGGTAACATTAGGGTCTGGTACATCAATTACCCAGTTTGGAACTATATCTAGTGTAGATTGTAGAAATTTTGCAGCTATTTGGTTCAACACCTGACCCTTATATGGAATTGGTTCTGGCAAAACAACATCAAATGCCGAAATTCTGTCGGTAACCACCATCACAAGGAATTTATTTCCAATGGTATATACATCTCGAACTTTTCCTTTATAAAACTGTGTTTGTCCCGGTAAATTGAAGTGTGTTTCTTTAATTGCGCTCATTTAAATAGCCATTTGAATTGGTTTGTAAAACTCCGAAAAATAAAATTAAGCCCAAAATTAATTATTGAATATCTCCATAGGCTTTGAGGATGTTTTTAACTAATTTATGTCGAACAACATCATCACCAGTCAAATAAATAATATCTATACCTTTTATATCTCCCAATATTCGAAGCGCATTATTCAATCCCGATTGCTGTTTTCTAGGTAAGTCTATCTGAGTAATATCTCCAGTTACTATAAATTTGGCTGTTGGCCCCATTCTTGTCAGAAACATTTTCAATTGAAGATCAGTTGCATTTTGTGCTTCATCAAGAATTACAAAACAATTATCAAGTGTTCTTCCTCGCATAAACGCCAATGGTGCAATTTCGATAGTTCTATTTTCCAAAAAAAGTTTAAGCTTCTCAGCGGGAATCATATCGTCTAAAGCATCATATAAAGGGCGGAGATAGGGATCGATTTTTTCCTTCAAATCCCCTGGTAAAAAACCCAGATTCTCCCCTGCTTCAACAGCAGGTCTAGTTAATATAATACGTTTAATTTCTTTGTTCTTTAATGCTCTAACAGCTAAAGCAACAGCTGTATAGGTTTTACCAGTTCCTGCTGGTCCGATAGCAAAAATAATATCGTTTTTAATGATACTATCTACCATTTTGCGCTGGTTAGACGTTCTTGCCTTAATTACCAAGCCATTGGGACCAAAAACGATAGGCTCAGCCCCACCTCTATTTATGGGGTTCTCTACATCTGAGTTTAGGGCTATATGAGTTCCAAGAATTTGTTCCAAATCATTTGTATTTAATGATTGATACTGATCAATATGTTTAATAATTTCATCAAATTTTAACTTAAATATATTGATTTCAGCTTCATCACCTAATACTTTTACATCTTGTCCACGGGCAACAATTTTAATTTTTGGAAAATTTCTTTTAATAATTTCAAAATATTCATTGTTGGACCCCCATACAAGTACTGGGTTAACATTTTCGACAGTTATAATAAGTTCGTTCAAGTTTTGCTTATTTTTATTAGAGAGGTGTTTTATTAGAATTAATTTGAATAGTTTTACAAATCTTATTTAAAGCAAGAATAACAATAAATATTCACATTTAAATGGCAATAATCACTTTAACGACCGATCTCGGACATAAAGATTTTTATCAAGCGGCACTCAAGGGAAGTATTTTGAGCCAGCTTGCTACAGCCAATATTGTGGATATAAGTCATGAAGTTTCAGCATTTAATATTCCCCAGGCTGCTTTTATATTAAAAAATGCATTTTATTACTTTCCAATTGGTACAGTTCACTTAATTGGTATTGATTCTGTGTTTAACGAGAAAACGCGTTATTTGGCAATTAATTATAGAGGCCATTATTTTGTAGGCTCTGATAATGGAATTTTTTCGCTTCTTTTTGAGGATGAACCAACAGAAATTGTAGAATTAAATATTATGCAGGATTTAAAATATCTGCACTTTCCTTTATCAGATATTTTTCCAAAAGCCGTAAGTCATTTAGCAAGGGGTGGTAAACTTTCAGAAATCGGTTTATCTGTTCTGGGAATTGAAGAAAAAATGACTATTCAACCGGTAATTGAACCTGATATTATCAGGGGAAGTGTTATTTATATCGATTCATTTCAAAACATCATAACTAATATTACTAAAGAGCTTTTTACTACTGTTCAACAGAATCGTGGCTTCACACTTTTTTTTAAGAGAAATGAATCTATTTCTCAGTTAAGTTGGCATTATAATGAAGTTCCTGAGGGAGAAAAATTATGCTTATTTGGCATCAGTAATCACCTTGAAATTGCTATAAATAAGGGGAATGCCAGTGGACTTCTCGGACTTCAATTGGGGGATATTGTTAGAATAGAATTTAAATAATGATTACTAGAATTGTGAAAATGACTTTTAAGTCAGAACACATAAATGATTTCCAACAAATTTTTCACGAATCTCAAAACCTAATTAAGGCATTTGACGGTTGTATTCGTCTGGAGCTAATGAAAGATATTGATGATGAAAATACATTTTTCACCATTAGTCATTGGGAAAGTAAAGAATACTTAGATTCCTATCGAAGCTCCTACCTATTTAAGAACACTTGGTCAAAAGTTAAACCCCTATTTGCTGAAAAAGCGCTAGCCTGGAGTTTATCTTAAAATTATATAGGAAATTGTTTTTGATTTAATCATCAGACAATGAGTAGCTTATCTTTTTTACTAAAGAAGGCATTTCATATAACGCTTTTCTCGAAGGTTTTTTTTGATGTTTTTCCCCTTTAAAAGTAAAAAAACATCAAAAGCTGATATCAAAGGGGCAAAAAATATCTAAATATAGCTATTTTTGCAGCAGTCAAAATTTTGACAAAAAATATTTAAAACAAAACATGGCACGTGCTCGATTAAATAGTGGTAACGCTCAAGCGGAAGAACTTCCTAAAGCAAAAATAAATAAGGAAAGTTTAAAGCAAGTAATGAGGTTATTGCTCTATCTCAAACCTTATAGAACCAAGTTTTTTTTAGGACTTGCCTGTCTTATATTATCTAGTGCTAGCTCATTTTTATTCCCATTATTAATGGGACGGTTAATTGGAACTGGAGCACAAGCTTCTCAAGGTGGTAAAATGGTGCCAAATGAAATATTAGATGTGTTTCCAACTGAAATCAATACAGTAGCCCTTACATTGCTTGCGGTTTTATTTGTTCAAGCTATATTATCATTTTATCGTATCAATTGGTTTGTGGAGGTAGCAGAAAAGGGATTGGCCGACATTAGGAGAGATACTTATCATAAATTGATCACCTTGCCAATGAACTTTTTTTCACAGCGACGAGTTGGCGAACTTAATAGTAGATTATCAGCTGATTTATCTCAAATTCAGGATGCAATAACGACAACTCTTGCTGAAATGATTAGACAAGTAATCATCTTTACTGGAGGTATCATTTTCCTCATTTTAGTTTCAGGAAAATTAACTTTGATGCTTCTTGCTGTTTTGCCAATTTTAGTAGCTGTGGCAGTAGTTTTCGGCCGATTTATACGAAAAATAAGCAGACAAGCACAAGATAAACTAGCGGAATCAAATACAATAGTTGAGGAAACCCTACAGGGTATTTCGAATGTCAAAGCTTTCGTTAACGAAGCTTTTGAAGTGGGAAGATATAATAAAAGCATACGTGAGGTAGTAAAAATTGCCATGCGTGGCGCTAAATTTAGAGGCGTATTTGCTTCGTTTATAGTCTTTTGTTTGTTTGGAACAATTGTCTCCGTGGTTTGGTATGGTTCACATTTAGTTCAAATTGGTGAGATTAGCATTGCAAGTATGTTTACTTTCATTTTGC
>JBIHZP010000038.1:0-8949 GCA_044231315.1 Daejeonella sp.
AATGCACCCGCTGATTTGATTCCTATTCATGATCCAATTAGCAACCATTTTTATGGACCAAAATTCATTACCAAGGACTTGTTTTTCTCTGGCCATACTGCCGCAATGTTTTTAATGTTCTTATGTTTAAAGAAGAAAACCGATAAAATACTAGCCTTAATCGCTACCCTATTTATTGGAATAGCGGTTTTATTACAGCACGTACATTATACTATGGATGTGGTTATGGCACCGGTAATTACCTATTTTCTTTGGGTAGGATCCAAAAAAATCGTAAATTCTTAAGGTCCTTTTAGCCTTTTTTTGAATTTTCATCAATGAGAAGTTGAATTATCCCATCTACTAGTCCGACTCTAGGAACAAAAATTTGCTTAATACCGCCCCATTTCATTACGCTAAGATAAATTTCAGCGGCAGGAATAATTACATCCGCTCGATCGTGGTTGAGCCCCAAGACATTAATTCTATCCTTCAAGGAAAATGAATTCAAGTAATCATAAAGAGATTTCAGCTTTATTAAGGAAAGAGCTGTTCCATCTTTTTGATCAGACATTTTAAATAATTTATTAATATTCCCTCCAGTACCAATCCCTGATAAATTTTTATGATTCTGAGCCTGATTCTTAACCCATTCTTTCATCTCGGCCCAAGTTTCATCCTTATCTTGATTATCAAGAATTCGTATCCCACCGAGGTTAAATGAGCGTGAGGCGATCATTTCGCCCTTACAAAAAACGGAAAGTTCGGTACTACCACCACCAACATCAATGTATAGGTAGTTTTTCTTAAGATCTAAAGTCTCCTCAATATGACTACCATAAATAATTTTGGCTTCTCTTTGCCCTTCAACAATCTCCAAATCGATGCCCGCATCTTTTTTAATCCTTGCTACAATGGCAGCTCCATTGGTGGCTTCACGCATGGCCGAGGTAGCACAGGCCATGTATTCACTCACTTTATAAACATCGATCAGATTTCTAAAAGCAACCATTGTTTTTAAGAGCTCCTCAATTTTCTTAGGTGAAATTTCCTTATCCAGAAAAGCATCGTCACCTAACCTAAGGGGCACTCGAATGAGTATATTCTTTTTAAAAGTAAGAGTTTGTTCATTTTCCTTGATATCAGCTATTAACAACCTGACAGCATTAGATCCTATATCAATAGCGGCGTATCTCAATGTATTATTTCTTATATTTTAGATAATGATAAATATCAGTCTGGGCTCTAACAGGTACTTTATTTTTAGTCTTACGGTAACGGTTATTATTCAGCTTATTAATTTCTCTGGCCTTCGAATTATCTTTTAATTGGATATCAATGATTTTTAGAATTTCTAATTTCACTTCCTGATCCAGAATTGGAAAGCCTACCTCCACGCGATGATCCAAATTTCGAGCCATTATATCGGCTGAGGTAAGATACACTTTTTCATCCCCAGAATTAGCAAAAATCCAAACCCTTGCATGTTCTAGAAAACGATCAATGATACTGATAACCTCAATGCGTTCACTAAATCCTACAACTCCTGGGACAAGGCAACACATACCTCTGATAATCAGTTTAATAGATACACCAGCATTATTGGCTTCGTACAGTTTAGCAATCACATCTTCATCCGTCAGACTATTCATTTTCAGGATGATGTAGGACTCCATACCTGCTTTCGCATTTTTAATTTCACGATTAATCAAAGCATTCAGCTTCTGCCTGCTCTCAAGTGGAGAAACAATCAAGTGCTTATAGCCCTTGTAAAAAGTTTGGGTATGTAAACCCTCAAACAGCTTAACAAGCTCAGAATTTATTTCAGGATTAGCCGTAAAAAGACTGTGATCACCATATAATTTGGCAGTCTTTTCATTGAAATTGCCCGTAGCAAGATTTGAATAGTAAATATCTTTACCACGCTCATGTCTTTTAACAAGGCATATTTTAGAATGCACTTTATAGTCGAGAATTCCGTAATTAACAATTACTCCCTCCTCCTCAAGTCTGTTGGTCCAATAAATATTAGCCTGTTCATCAAACCTTGCCTTCAGCTCTAAAAAGCAATATACCTTCTTCCCATTTTTTGCCGCATTAATTAACGCATGTATCACTCTTGAATTTTCGGCAAGACGATATAAGGTTATGCTAATTTCTTTCACTTTGGGATCAATAGCTGCTTCCCTTAAAAAATGAATGATATAATCAAAAGACTGGTAAGGCAGGTTGATTAGGTAATCTCGTTTAGCAATTTGCGCAAATATGCTGCTCATGATCGACAATCCTTGAACGGGAAGCGAAGGCATAGGTAAATATTCAAGATCCTCATCTCCAACATTTGGAAAACTTATAAAATCCTTAAAGTTATGATACCGATTGCCAGGGATTAGTCCATCGGTGCTGAGATCCAACTTATCAACCAGATAATTCACCATATCTAAGGGCATGTCCTTATCATAAAGTAAACGCATTGGTCGCCCCTTACTCCTCTTATTGAGGCTTTTGGTCAAAGATTCAATAAATTTATCACTCACATGCTTATCTAAATTCAGCTCCGCATCGCGCGTAAGCTGTATCGAATAAGATTCTATTTGATCATACTTAAAAATGAAAAATATCTCATCCAAACAATACCGAATGATGTCATCAATTAGCGTAATAAATTTTAACTTGTTAGTTTCGGGAAGAACCAAAAATCTGTTGGAACCATCTGTAGGAATTTCTATTAAAGCGAGTCGCGATTTTTCAAGACTCTTATGTTGTACAAGCCTAACAAAAAAATAAATTGCACGATCCTTTAATTCAGGAAATGGTTCATTTTTATCAATCATGACAGGAACAAGTGTCGAAAGCACCTTTTCTCTGAAATAATTTTTAACATATAAGCCGCGCGAAACATTTAGCTGCTGCTCATTTATAATAAATATTTTCTGTTGCTCAAGCTCCTTAAGAATAACATCTCGATACAAATGATTGAACTTATGCTCCTGTTGAACTACAATGTTTTTAATCTCGTTTAATGTTTTACGCGGATTAAAACCCAGTAACTCCTTTGCTTTGGTATTTAAGCTTGAAAGCCTATTGAGCGTTGCTACCCGTACGCGATAAAACTCATCTAAATTAGAAGAGAAAATTGCCAAAAAACGGATACGCTCTACTAATGGAACGGATTTATCAGCTGCCTCCTGCAATACCCGATCGTTGAACGACAACCAGCTAATCTCTCGATTTATAAGCGGAATATTTTTTGGCATGTGATAAAATAAACAATCCCGTCTTAAATTATACGGGATTGTAAAAATCAAAAATAAATATTAACAAACTATTAAGTCCAGATTAAATCTAGCGCTCAATGCAACAAAAACAGATTATTTTGAGTTCAAATCCTTGTTTTTGATCACTTTAGGACTTGCTGTAGACACTTTCTTTGTTCTTGGCAATCGCTTGGGACTTTCTACATTTTTAACACTAACAGCTTTTGATTCAACAGGAGTGGCCTTCGTTATCGTTTTTGGAGCGCGAGTACGTGGAGCCTTCGTTACTTTCTTTGCTGTAACGACCGGAGTCTTAGCCACCACTTTAGTATCTTTTTTCAAATTCGAATTGCTTAAAGGAGTCTTTTTTGTAGGTGCTAGGGCTGGTTTAGCTTTGGCAATAAGCGGACTTTTAATCTTTTTGATTTTGATTACTTCAGGCTGCTTCACCAACTTATCTTCCACTGCTAACTTGACCTCATTATACTTTTTAGATATTTTTTTTGCCAGTTCCTTACTTGTCTTTTTAACTTCTTTGGAGAATTTTTCAGCATCGTAGCCCAAACCTTTCAATGCATCCAAAAATTTATGGGTAATGGACACTTCCAATTCTTTTTTCACTGTTTTTTGAGCTGTTCTTTTATCAGATTTGTCTGATATTTTTGATTTATTAGCTTTCATAATCTTTCTATTATTGATTGTATCTTTGTAATAATTTAAATATATTGAAAAAATTGTTTAAAAAACATAATTATGCCAACATTTGATATAGTAAGTAAGATTGATGGTCAAACGCTTGACAATGCAATCAATACTGCAAAAAAAGATATTCTAAACCGCTACGATTTTAACGATTCAAAAAGCAGCGTTGAACTCGATAAAAAAACCAACGAAATTACCATTATAACGGAGAACGATATGCGCCTAAAAGCTATCCAGGATGCAATAATTACGCGTATGGTGAAGCATAATCTCGACCCTTCAAGCATGGATTTAGGAAAAGAAGAATATGCTTCAGGAAATATGCTCCGCAAAGAAATTAAAATTAAAGAGGGTATTGACAAGGAGGTTGCGAAGAAAATCGTGAAAAAAATCAAAGATAGTGGCCTTAAAGTTCAGGCATCCATCATGGATGATCAATTGCGGGTTCAGGGCAAAAAAATCGATGACCTACAAGCTGTGATTACACTTTGCCGTACCGAGGATTTCGGACAGCCTTTACAGTATATCAATATGAGGAATTAATCTCAAGAGATTCCTAAACAACTCAATTGCAAACAAACTAATAATTAGATTGTTTTCACAAATTTTGTATCATACTCATCAATATCCATAATATACGAATTTTGTATCAAAAATTCAAATAAATGCTTGGCTTCATTAGAAACGGGCATATTTCGGGTGGTGATGATTTGATTGTTTTCCTTATCGAGGTAGGGATAGGCATAAAGCTTCACATTCTTACTGAAAAGGTCGCTAATGTAGGCTAAAAGCTCATCCGTATAATTCTCATTGTAATTTTTAGAATTGAAAATATTCTTTAGGTTGGCGATGTTAGTTGAGATTCCAACGCTATGAGGACTACAACGTGAAAGATACTGGGCAAGTTTATGATTTCGAGTAAAATCAGATACAATTACATAATTACCTGTCGCACAAAGCTCTTCTGCACGCTTTGCAAATTTTTCTAGCTCATCATTCCCCAATTCAGATTGATCATCGAGGAAATTATTCATCAAGACCTCAATCATAACGATTATATTTTTGTCATCAACCTGTTGAGTGCGCTTAAATTGTTCAACAGCCTTATTGAAAAGATCGAAGTTAGGAGTAGATTTTTGTCCGAATTTAGTACGTAAAATCATGACATCCTTTTTGTAAAGTACATCCTTCGACTGACGTGCTTGTCCGTTTTGATCAAAAATTGCAGCGCCAGAAAAGCCCTTTGCAATTAAATAAAGGTTTACGAGCCGATCGTTTGCATTTTTAAACTGCGGACCGCTCAAACTGATTAAATCGATTTCTACTGAACCGATTGTTAAATTATCAACCAGCGACTCAATCATATGCTGAATATTGTCGTGATAAAAATAGGCCGCATAAACCAAGTTTACTCCTAAAATACCTAACACATTTTGTTGCAAGCTTGAATCACTATCCAATAAACGAACATGAAAAACAATATCATTGGGTTCACCACCTGGTGTGAGCTGAAAACGAATTCCAAGCCATCCGTGCGGATCATTGGTTTTATTAAAGTTTAGTGTTGTGACCGTATCCGCGAAAGCGAAAAAGGTCTTGCCTTCGTATTTGGGACCTATTAAACGTTCAGATAGCAATTCAAACTCATGTTGAATCATTTTATCAAGCCTCGATTCTGAAACATACCTGCCCGACTCCTCAGCACCGTATATGGAATTACTAAATACCATGTCGTAAGCCGACATCGTTTTGGCGATAGTTCCTGATGCTGCACCAGCGGTGAAAAAATTACGCGCAACTTCCTGTCCCGCGCCTATTTCGGCAAAAGTTCCGTAAATAGATTCATCCAAATTTATCTTGAGTGCTTTCCTCTTGTTCTCTAAAATTTCTCTAGGCATAGTACAAAATTACGTTTTTTGTGCTTGAAGCTAAAATTTAGAAAGAGAAAAGGCAATAAAATTTATGCTTGCCTTGAAAATAATCATTCAAATATTTATTTCTTGATCAAGATCTCTTTAGAATAGATTTTCAACTCTTCCTTCTTTAAGCTAAATGCTACAATTTCAATTTGATATTCGTCTTCATTTTCAAGTATATTTACACGCAGTGTACGATTTGCAATGCTTTTCGACGAAAACTAATCGGCATTTAGAAATAAAATTCGTCCCTGAAATTTGAAAAAAGATGATAACAAGACCCGAATTATTAAGCGAAGATTTTAAATATCGGATTAAAATACCCATTCGCTTTGCCGATATTGATGCATTTGGGCATGTGAATAATGCCATTTACCTCACCTATTTTGAAATTGCGCGCTCATCCTATTGGGATGAAATAATTGAGTGGAATTGGGATGAGGCAGGAATAATTATCAGACGTGCTATGGTAGATTATTTAAAACCAATAATTCTTAGCGATGAAATTTACGCTTATGTGAGAACCTCAAGAATTGGCAATTCGAGCTTCGACTTAGAGTATATCCTAGTCAAATTAATTGATGGCAAGGAGGAAATCTGCACAAGTGGTGAAACAATGTGTGTTACTTATGATTATAAAAGCCACAAGCCTATTCCCATTCCATTAAAACAGAAAATTAAAATGGACGAGAATTAATTATATTAGTCTTTTGATGATTTCAGATCAAGTGAATTACAAAAATTTTATCTTCTGAAAGTCAATTCGATAGCCGAATTCCTGACCTCTGCACCCATTGGTGGATTCATTTTACGGATGGAAACACGAATAAGCTGAACAGTTAAAAACTCATGGCGGATGCGTTCAAGTATCGAATGTGCCACAGTTTCAATGAGTTTTCTTGTGATCTTCATTTCTTCGGAAGCAATCTCAAACAGTCTCACATAATTTACAGTATTGGCTAATTCATCTTTCCCATCATCAAAAACCTCCTGAATAGCATCAATATCTAAAATGAATTCGGTACCCAAAACCTGCTCTTCCGGATAAAAACCATGAAATGCAAAAAAACGAACACCTTCTAAACTTACTTTCTGACTGATAGTTCCCATGTTTACAAAAATATGAATTTATTTAATCTAAGATGTTTATAGAATCTCAACAAAAAAACAAGAATTAGAGGAGAAAATATTACCTTCAAATCCAAATAACAATTTGAAATTAAGCGGAAACAATAAATCATGAAACGTATCTTTTTAATCAGCGCATTTTTAACGTTCACCATAAACTATGTTAGTGCCCAGCAAAATGGCAATCCCAAAGACACAGAAGTATGGTCGCCAGTACCCAAATTGGTAGAATTGAAAAATAACCTTACCGAAGTTCAGCAAGCACCATCGGATGCTATTATCCTGTTTGATGGTAAAAACTTAGATCAATGGTTGTCTGTTAATGATAAATCTGCTGCAAAATGGACCGTAAAAGACAATAGCTTCACCGTAAAAAAAGGCACAGGCAATATCCAAACAAAGCAATCATTCACTAATTACCAATTACATATAGAGTGGCTTATACCTGCAAATATTTCGGGTAGCGGACAAGGGAGGGGGAATTCTGGTATTTTCTTAGCTTCTACTGGTGCAGGAGATAATGGTTATGAATTACAAATACTTGATTCCTACAAAAATGAAACCTATAGCAATGGACAGGCAGGAAGTATTTACAAGCAATCTATACCTTTAGTAAATGCGTCACGAAAGCCGGGAGAATGGCAATCCTATGATATTTTATGGACTGCTCCTCAATTTCATGAAGATGGGAGTTTAGAAACTGCTGCCAGGATTACTGCTTTTCACAACGGCGTGCTTATTCAAAATAATACTGAAATAAAGGGAGAAACAGTTTATATCGGTGCTCCATTTTACGATATGCATGGTCCCCTACCCATTAAATTACAAGACCACGGTGATCCAAGCGAGCCCATCAGCTTCCGTAATATTTGGATCCGTAAACTGTAATAAGGTAAGATAATTCTAAAAAAATAATCTTATTTCCAATAAATAGCTTGGCAAAAGGCATATCTGGCATGAGATACTATTTTAAAAGATAGAGCAAGAAATCTATATTCTGTGAATTGATTTCACACTATTGAACAAGCATAAATTACCCTATTCTTTGGCTTGAATGTTGATTTAAACTCTTAAAAAAAGACGAAGATGAAGACCAAATTTATATATGCTTGCCTGTTGGCTTCAATTTTTCTAGTCAATTCATGCGTAATCAATCCGGTAACTGGAAAAAAGCAGCTCGTACTCATGTCTGAGGAGCAGGAAATTGCAATGGGCAAAGATGCTGACCCACAGATTGTTGCGCAATATGGACTTTATGAAAATAAAGCACTTCAAGACTTTATCACACAAAAGGGTAAAGATATGGCGGCCATTTCCCACCGCCCCAATTTAAATTATGAGTTTAAAATTTTAGACTCAGAAGTACTGAACGCTTTTGCTGTTCCTGGTGGATATGTTTATTTCACAAGGGGCATTATGGCACATTTTAACAATGAAGCTGAATTTGCGGGGGTATTGGGGCATGAAATAGGACACATTACAGCGAGGCATTCTGTTTCGCAACAAACAAAAGCTGTTTTAGGTCAAGTGGGACTCATTGGTAGCATGATTCTCGTTCCGCAAGTTGCCGAATTTGCAGAGCCCCTCTCTCAAGGCTTAGGGTTATTATTTTTAAAGTTTGGCCGCGATGCTGAACGTCAATCTGATGAGTTAGGTGTAGAATATTCTTCTAAAATCGGTTACGATGCCAGAGAAATGGCCGGTTTTTTTAACACGCTAGAAAGAAAAAGTAGTGGTGCTGAAAGCGGAGAGCTCCCAGATTTTCTGTCGACACACCCCAATCCAGGCTCAAGAAATACGGCCGTTATGAATTTATCTGTGGAGTGGAAAAACAAGTTAAAACTTAATAATCCAAGCATCAATCGTGATCGTTATTTAAGAAAAATTGAGGGTTTAATTTATGGTGAAGATCCAAAACAAGGCTATCTTGAAAACAATGTTTTTTACCACCCTGAATTAAAATTTGA